>CAZESU010000166.1:0-1769 GCA_964515275.1 uncultured Oscillospiraceae bacterium | reverse complement strand
GATGAAAGAATTGAATCAAGAATAAGTATTATATGGGAAAACGGAGCCGCTTGTTCTCTCATATGCCGACGATGCCCCAGATGTAGGTGGGCGCGGTTAGGGTGAACACCAGACAGGCAAAGAGGATCGCCGGAGGTGCCCATTCAAAGCGCCCACTGTGCCGGTAATCAAAGTACGAGGTACCCAGTTTGACAAAGAAGAAAATGGCCAAAAGCATGTCGATGGCAGGGAAGATCACACCGTTGACCACGCTCTTGATCTGGCTTGAGGCCGCGGTCCACGTGCCCTGCACGGCGCTTGCCACGTCCCCGCTGCCTCCGGTGGCAAAGGCGGTGACCGGCATGGACAGGCACAGGGCCAGCGCGAAGACCGCCGCGAGAATAGATTTAGTTTTCTTACGCATAGTAACCTCCTTATTGAAACTGTTATAGGAATATATTTAATTAGTTCATGTTGACCACCTCCTTAGACCATTGTGGGAGCAAAGGCCATGCGAGAGGAGTCCGCCTGCATCTCCTGCTGAAGCTCCCGAAACTGGGAGATGAAGCCGTCGAGTATTGCCGGGTGGGATTCCACGATGAACTGGTCGCTGCCGGATACGCTTGTCCGAGCCGCCCACGCTTTGTTGCTCCGGCTGAAGCGGTCATCGTAGTCCTTCTCCTGCAAGGTGGCGGCAAGGACATACCGCACCCGGTCAAAGCCGAACGTTTCAACGACCCGTTCGGCACAGTCGGCGTCCAGATGCATCCCGTCGAAGCTGCTCCGTATCTCGCTCTCGATTGCGATCCGGCATTGTATGTTGGCATTAAGGCTGTCCTTCCAGGTCTGGAGCTGCCCTTCAGCGCGGGCTTCTGACAGCGTGCCGGTATACAGAGGCGTATTATTCATCGACAGCCTCCTCGCTCTGTAAGAAGAAGCACAGTGCGCTGTGATCCATGTTGTCGATATCCAGCAGCAGATCATACAGATAGCCGGGCAGACGCTCCACGGGGTCATCTTCCTCCGGGACGACGCTGATGTAGAGCTCGCCCTCGTCATACAGGATCTCCAGCGGCGCTCCTTCGTAGATACCGGCTTTGTCAAGGATCTCCTGCGGGATGCTGATCTGACGGCAACTGTCCGCATATGCTCCGGCGGCGGCTTCGAGCTGCAAGATCAGGCCGCAGGTGATGCTGTGGAGCATGTCCACCGCCTCCACGAGCTGCATCGGGGTCATGTGCTTGTCCAGCAGAAGGATCGTGCTATCGCAGCCGTAGGCGTCGATGTCCTCCGAGTCTTTCAGACTGGTCGAGTTTAAAAGTTCAGGCGGGATGGTCAGGGGTTTCCTGTTGGTTTTGGTTTTGATCGTTGCTTTCATTTTTTTACCTCCAATGTTTTTTGTATCTCCACGACGGCTCGTGAATGAGCGTGTAGTTGGAACCCATAAAGTCCGCAGCCCACATGCCGATCTGTGAGCCGAGCCGGCGGGGATCGTAATTTGTGATGATCAGTTCTTCGTAGGTCTTTCCTTCTTTTTGGGACAGCGAATCCTGACGGGTGGTCAGGAAGATATAGAACTCCTTGTAGAGCTTGCGGACATACTCGTCGTTGTTATACGAGACCATCACGAAGCCCTTGGCTTTCCGCAGCACCTTGTGCAGGCGGCGGTGATCCGCCTCGGAGAAGACCACCTCGTAATGACCTTCCGCTTCAAAATACGGCGGGTCGCAGTAGAAGAAGGTGCTCTTTCGGTCATACTGCCTGATGAGCTTCTGGAAGTCCTTGTTCTC
>CAZESU010000165.1:0-1815 GCA_964515275.1 uncultured Oscillospiraceae bacterium | reverse complement strand
ATAACCCGATTTTTGAAGTGTTCTATCTGGCAGACGCTAAGGCCGTCATCGCGGACTTTTCCGGTAACCCGCCCAGAGAGTACAAATTTTAATCCTGCAAATGGCAAGCCGATCTTCGGTATGGCATCAATGCGTTATCGGCGATATTGTTCAAAGGAATCCCCGCAGACAGTGTATGTTTGCGGGGATTCCTTCAAAAGGAGAACCTATATTATGGAAGCAAAAGATTATCTCTATTTTATTGTACATGATATTCACACAACCGTTGTTGCCACAGTGGATGATGCGGGACTTCCTGTTACCTGTGCCATTGATATGATGGACAGTGATGGGACCAGTTTATATTTCCTCACTGCCAAAGGCAAGAGCTTTTATGAACGCCTGAAAAAGAAAGGGTATCTTTCACTCACTGGTATGAAAGGAAAAGATACCATGTCCCGTACAGCCGTTTCTGTACCCGGTAAGGTTCGGGAGCTTGATGCGAAAAAGGTTATAGAACTATTTGAGAAAAATCAATATATGTACGAGATATATCCCGATAAATCTTCCCGCAGTGCCATCAGTGTGTTTCAAATCTATGAGGGGACCGGTGAATGGTTTGATCTCTCCAAAAAGCCAATAGAACGCGCCAATTTCAGCTTTGGTGGAGCTGAGGAAATCATTGAGGGGCACTTTGTTACAGATAAGTGCATCGGCTGTAAGCTGTGCTATTCCAAATGCCCGCAGAAGTGCATTGATATCAGCTGCAAGCCGGTAATCATCCATCAAAGTAACTGCCTGCACTGCGGAAACTGTTTTGAAATTTGCCCGGTGCGGGCCATCGAAAAGAAGGGACAATATGACACAGCCAGAAAGACGATTGTTTTTAATAAAAGAATTGCTCCGTGAGCAGCCGAGATACCGGGATATGGATATCCCTGAGAATATACAAGACCAGAAAGATCTGCTTCGATCACTGTTCAATATCCGTATGCCTCAACCTGTTACCGCTGAATTCTTGAAAGTTCAAGACGAATACCTGCAAACAGAAACGGCGGGGAAAGGGATTACCGACATGGCTGACTTAACACAGTTACAGGAAGGTCTGTACCTTTGGCAGGGCGATATTACCACGCTCCGCTGCGATGCCATCGTCAATGCGGCAAACAGCCAAATGCTCGGATGCTTCTGCCCCTGCCACGGCTGTATTGACAATGCGATCCATACTTTTTCCGGAGTACAGCTGCGAATGGCCTGTGCGGATTTTATGAAGAAGCAGGGCCATGAAGAACCCACGGGAGAGGCAAAAATCACTTCTGCTTATAATCTGCCTTGCAAGTATGTGCTCCATACGGTAGGCCCGATCATTCAGGGTAAGCTTATAAAGCGGCATGAAGAGCAGCTCGCTTCCTGTTACCGCTCCTGCTTGGAGCTTGCAGAGAAAAACAATGTGAAAAGCATTGCTTTCTGCTGTATCTCTACCGGCGAGTTCCATTTTCCAAATCAACGGGCGGCGGAGATTGCCGTGGAAACAGTAAAAGAATACAAACGGCATACGAACAGCAAAATAAAGGTGATATTCAATGTTTTTAAGGAGATCGATTGGCACATTTACCGGGAATTACTCGGATAATATAAAGCGGCTCGGAGAGGAAATAAAGACCGCCGATGCCATTCTCATCGGCGCGGGGGCCGGTTTATCAACCTCCGCGGGGCTGACCTATTCCGGAGAGCGGTTTGATCGGTATTTTTCCGATTTTCATGAAAGGTACGGAATAAACGACATCTATTCCGGCGGCTTTTATCCCTATGAAACGCTTGAGGAATATTGGGCAT
>CAZESU010000164.1:0-1816 GCA_964515275.1 uncultured Oscillospiraceae bacterium | reverse complement strand
TCCGTTTCTGGAATTTGGGCAAAGTAATAAAAAGTGAACCGGGGGATTAGGCCTTTTTTGAAAAATAGGCAATGTGCCCAAGGGCGAGGGATTTTTTCGCCAGAGGAAGCAGAGAAATCGCCGCTATACTTTGTGTATAGCAAGATTTCGAGGCAAATTATGACGGAAAAAGACCCGCCATTTGGGTATGTTGACGTTTTTCAAACAAGCCCTAAACGTCCGCAAAGTTCATGCAAAAACACGGCTGCGATTTCTTCGCAGCCGTGTTGAATTATGTCGGACATTGTCTGCCGGTGTGGTCAATGGTATAGTCGCCGGTAAGTAAGATCTGGGATATGGGAACAATAGTATAACCATCGGCCAAGAGAGACTCAATGATCCCTGGCAGAGCTTCGGGCGTATTATCCGCTGCGTTGTGGAACAGAACAATGCTGCCGGGCTGAACGTTTTTCAGTACCCGCTTCTGAATTTCAGCGGCTGAGATGCCCTTCCAGTCAAGACTGTCCACATCCCACTGGATGGCTGTCGTCCCGGTGCTGCTGACGGCGGCGATTACATGGTCGTCATATTCTCCGTAAGGGCAGCGGAAAAGCGTTGGCGTAACACCGGTGATGGCGGCAATCTTTTCATTGCATGCCATTACATCCGCTACGATTTCATCCTCGCTCAGCTTTGAAAAATGTGCATGGGAGGAGGAGTGGTTCATAACCTCATTTCCTGCGTCCGCAAGGGCCTTTACCGACTCCGGATACTTATCCACCCAATCTCCCACAACAAAGAAGGTAGCGTGTATCTCATATTTGTTCAGGATGTCGATCAGCTGCTGTGTGTCCTCATTTCCCCAGGCGGCATCAAAGGACAGGGCTACCACCTTATCTTCTCTCTGCACACAGTAAATAGGCAGCTGTCTCTGGGTTGCCGAGGCACCTACGATGGCGGGATTGTTCACAGTCCAGAATATCAATACCACTGCCAGCACAAGCCCAAGTCCGGAAATGAATTTTCGATGTTTTGTTATGAATTGTCTCAGGTCTATCAAACTCATCACTCCTTTTGGTACATACTATGACAAGCAGACGAACAATATTATCGCGCATACAAAGAGTGACAAAGATCAGGCAATGTATGATTACTGTTGTTAAGCTGTACGGAGTCATGATACAATATAATTAGTGTTTCGGCCATCATTACAAAAAGGAGGAGTATATGGAAAGAACCAGCGAAAAATACAGTACATATCTGCAAATTTTGCAAAAAGAGCTTATTCCGGCCCTTGGCTGTACAGATCCCATTGCGGTGGCCTACTGTGCGGCGATTGCAAGAAAAACGCTTGGCTGCCTGCCTGAGTGGGTGGATATCGAGGCGAGCGGAAACATAATTAAAAACGTAAAGAGCGTCCTTGCGCTGATAGAAAAGAACGGACAAATTCTTTTTGAGGACGAGCCTGTGAACCCGGCAGCAGAAAGCGGTTTGGATTACCACAATTGGTTTTTCAAGATAATTAATTCTATGGATGCTCCATGGACAAACGGCTTTATTGAAGGCTGCAACAATAAAACCAAAGTCCTCAAACGCGTCTGTTATGGTATGCGTAATTTCAGAAATTTCAGAAACAGAATCCTCTTCTGTAATACATAACAATCGTGCCGGAGTTTTCACTCCGACACGATCTGCGTCTTTTTTATTTTGGCTCTACCCCAACTATTGACATAGAACCATTTTTTATTCTGATACTGATTCTTGATCAAAAAGTTTCATCAAGAATCCCGCGTGCTGTGCACGCTCAAATTGTGCCGCAGGCACAATTTACGTCTCA
>CAZESU010000163.1:0-1944 GCA_964515275.1 uncultured Oscillospiraceae bacterium | reverse complement strand
GCGACGAGGAAGAATAATTTACACAGCAAAGCGGAGGAGGGTAAGCCCTCCTCCGCTTTTTCCCCTTAAATTTTTGCATTTCGGTACGCTGCTCAGGAAGCCTTTTACTTTTGATATGCACCGTGGTATAATGTTGAAATAATCCACTGGAACGGAGGACGGCGCATGTATAAGCCCCTTGCAGATGAAATAAGACCCAAAAATCTGGACGACGTGGTTGGGCAGCGGCATATTCTGAGCCGGGACGGCCTGCTGCGCCGCATCGTGGAGAGCGGGCAGATCCCCAACATGATCTTTTACGGCCCCTCCGGCACGGGAAAGACCACCGTTGCCCGCATCATCGCAGAGCGCACCAATCGTACCCTGCGCAAGTTGAACGCCACCACGGCGGGCATTTCCGATATCAAGCAGATCATTTCCGAGCTTGACACCATGCTGACGCCCGGCGGTGTGCTGCTCTATCTGGATGAGATTCAATATTTCAACAAGAAACAGCAGCAGTCCCTGCTGGAGTTTATCGAGGATGGGCGCATCACTTTGATCGCCTCCACAACGGAAAACCCCTATTTCTGCGTGTTCAACGCCATTTTGAGCCGCTCTACGGTGTTTGAGTTCAAGCCTGTCACCGCCAAAGACGCGGAGGGCGCCGTATTGCGGGCTGTGGATATTATGAATACCCGGCGGGAGAGCCCCCTGCGCCTTGAGGATGGGGTACTGCGGCACATTTCCGCCTCCTGCGGCGGGGATGTGAGAAAGGCCATAAATGCAGTGGAGCTTTTGTTCTCCGCTGCCAGGGACAAGGACTGCATCACCCTTGAAGATGCCAAAACCATCTCTCAGCGCAGTGCCATGCGTTACGACCGGGATGGGGACGACCACTTTGATATTCTCTCCGCCTTGATGAAGTCCCTTCGCGGTTCCGACCCGGACGCCGCCATGCACTATCTGGCCCGGCTTTTGGAGGCGGGGGACCTGATCGGTGCCTGCCGCCGCATCCTCTGCTCTGCCAGTGAGGATATCGGGCTCGCCTATCCGCAGGCGGTACCTATCGTAAAATCCTGTGTGGACTCGGCGCTGCAGCTGGGTCTGCCGGAAGCGCGGCTTCCTCTGGCAGAGGCCTGTCTCCTTCTGGCCACTGCCCCCAAATCCAACTCCGCCTGTGTAGCCATTGACCGGGCTATTGCGGATGTGAGAGCAGGGCGCACCGGCAGCATCCCCAGGGAGCTTCAGAACGTCCACGTCGACGGCACCGGCTTTGAACGGGAACAGGGCTACAAATATCCCCACAACTTCCCCGGTCACTGGGTAAAGCAGCAGTATCTTCCCGATGAGATCAAAAATGCCCGGTACTACGAATATGGCGACAACAAGACCGAACAGGCCGCCAAACGCTATTGGGACGAGGTGAAAAAGTAAATGGATATACAGGTTGGAGACCTGCTCACAATGAAAAAAGCCCACCCCTGCGGCAGCAGGCAGTGGCAGGTGCTGCGCATCGGGGCGGATTTCAAGCTCCGCTGCTGCGGCTGCGGCCATGAGGTCATGGGTCCTCGCTCCAAATTTGAAAAGAATGTGCGGCAGATACAGAGATGAACTACGTCTACATGCTTCGCTGCGGCGACGGCAGCTTATATACCGGCTGGACCAATGACCTGGAAAAGCGGTTAAAAAACCACCGGCTGGGTCTGGGTGGGAAATATACCCGGTCAAGACTGCCGGTGGAGCTGGTGTATTTTGAGGAGTGCGACAGCAAAGAGGCTGCCATGAGCCGGGAATGGCACATAAAAAGACTTACCAGGCCGGAAAAGCTGAAACTTATCAATGAAAAACACTGACCTTCGGGGGTTGGCCTTAGGGATTTGCAGAAACAAGCAAATTTGAGCCGACTATCTTCAAGCGGGGCAAAAGTAAAACGACCATACAAGAGCAGAAATGCTCCTGCAT
>CAZESU010000162.1:0-2013 GCA_964515275.1 uncultured Oscillospiraceae bacterium | reverse complement strand
AGGAGGGAAAATTATGCCGCTATTTTTAGAGAACTTTGACTTAGGCTTTTTGAGAGGGTCAGAAGAAACCTTTGGTGGCTTTATGCGCCACATTGCCCAAAAGGGCAAGGCCATTGTGGGTTATTATGGCTTGCCCTATTTTAACCTCCATTACGGAGACGTACAGATGATCCTCCGCACCGCCCGCCAGGAAGACGGTAGCGGGCTGGAGGTCGTTGATATGGATTCCCACACCTCGGGCCGGGCAGTTTGGGAAGTACGCTTGAGCGACGCAAGCATCAACCGCAAGGATTCCGACTTGCTGGACCGCCGCGTGGTCGTTAAGCATTCTGACGCCAGCAGCGGCATGGCTGTTGTGAGCCTCGTCAACGCTGATGTATTGCCCAGCTTTATGGAAGATGACTTAGTTAAAATGCAGGTTGTAGGATTTCCAGAGCTGATCCAGTATTTTCCCGATGAGGATGCTTATGCGCAAACGCAGCCAGCTCTCCGCAATGGGAGTAAGTTCTTATTGGCCGAAGGTGCAGTTTTTCCATCTGGCTTGATGCGCAATCGTGATCCGGACAGTCCGGAATTTGAATCCAACGAGCACCTTGATGATATCGTCAACATCCGCGGGACCGTGAAAGCTCTGTACCACGGAAGATTTGAATTCAACGGCGAGTCTCACGATACATTTATTCGTTGCATCATTGACACGGACTATGGCCCTCTGGAAATTGACCATTGCCTTGCGCAAGTCGATGAGGCGCAGCGCAAAAACATCCGCGTAGGCGCTATCGTAAATTTCTATGGCACCCTCTCCGGCGATGTGGCAATTTATGAATATGAGAAGGGGATCGTCCGGGATGAGGCCCACGACCTTAGCGCGCTGCGATATGTCTTCTGTGGTGGCGATGCGGAACGGCTTCGCAGCATTCTGGCAGAGAACGCCACATATCTGTCGGAGTATAACAACGCGCTCTATGAAGGGCCCGACGCAATCATTACCCGTCTTAAATTTGTTCAAAAGGATCACTCCGAGAAGTATTTCGCCCATGAAGCAACGATTGTGTCCATTGATGAAGGGGAAAGTGCACCAGCGTATGGCGTTGGGAAGCGTTGCGTTGTTTTGGCTTCAGGGGAACCGAATCGGTACGAATCTATTGCGTTTATTGACACAGATGAAGCGGGGAATATCACCCGGATCGTCACCAGCGTTAACCCCCGGTACCACTTTACCATCGGTGAAAAGCCGGTGCGCAAAACTCCGCTTGACGATGTGGAACCTCCAAAATCCGTGGTAGAGCCCATGCTGCTCCGCGCCCGGTTTCATGGCATCATTGACGACAGCATTACAGACGAGCAGGTCCTTCGTTACGCAGACTACGCTGAGGATTTCGAGCAAAACATTCATCGGATGCTTGAAGCAATGCCCCAAGCTGAGGGAAAAGACAAAGAGCGGCTCCTTGCAAATCTGTACGGATACTTGTTCGCAAAGGCCGTGGAAATGCACTACGCAAAAAGCCAGCTTGCGCAAATGTTCAGAAGCGGGTTTATCTGCAACTATACTCCGTCCGACGTTTGGGCTGGCGAGATCCGTAGTAATCTCAACGCCGAACAGCACATCCAATTGGAAGATGCCTTTGATTTAGGCAAACAGTTTTTCAACGATTTCAAGTTCTTCCAAGCGCACATAGATACGGATAACTACGACGAAAATATACTGAAATCCCTCATGCTTGTCCAAAATCTCGGCTGCTTCTATTCACGCAAATGCCTTAACTGGTAATGTAATCAGTTTGGTCGCCTGTCTTTGCCTTCTTCCTCGCCTGTGCAATCTCCTTCTTCATCTCCCGGATCAGCACCTTTAATTTCTCCTCGCACTCAGCTTCTGTTTTGGCGTAAACATTCCAGGCGTGCTTCTTGCCGTCGGGCCAGACTGGGGAGTATCTTCCCTCCCACAGATGATTGCCCAACTGGCTGACGCAGCCTGTCCCCGGACGGCGGCGGGGCGGCTTGTAGGGGGTGAAC
>CAZESU010000161.1:0-2104 GCA_964515275.1 uncultured Oscillospiraceae bacterium | reverse complement strand
AGTCAAACTTTTGGCTTTTTCGGCGCCAAAATCATACGGATCAAGAAAGCCCTTCCACATTCCTTTCGCCCGGATCTTCCGATGCCCGTCTGGCAGCAATCATGTATCAGTTTCGTGTTTCCCTACAGAAATGATAAATCCGAACGCATTGCCTGTCTGGATAATGCAGTTCGGATTATCATTCACTGGTCCGAGTGGCGCGACTCGAACGCGCGGCTTCCACATCCCAAATGTGGCGCCCTACCAACTGGGCTACACCCGGCCGCTTCCGTATAACTATATCGTTTCCGGCAAGCGCTGTCAAGGTGTTTTCCGCCGGGCGGCGGTTTCTCTTGTGTAGGTGTTACAATGATGCTTAACAGATGAGCTTACATTTGAAGACGAGGCAATCTTGTTATCAAATGCAAGGTGAAAGGAAAATCGTTTCGACCACAGGATCTGCTCCTCTACTACGGGGATATATGCGACGTGAAGGTGATAGTGATACACGTCCTCGCCCAGCGCTTCGGACATCGCCTTGTTTCGTTCGTCAGCGTGCATGACCGCCGATAGAATGTACTGCTCGCCGACGACGATCTCCACCGCAGCGTGGTAGGCGTCCTCATAAAATTTCTTGGCAAACTCATAGCCGCCGTGATTATAAAAGTACGCGGAGTTCACGTCGAAGATCAGCTCGCCGTAGAGCTTGGCGTCGTCCTTCAGGCCGCAGGTCGAGATCATTTTTTCGTCGATCATCCCTGCAAATATTTCATCATAACTGCCGGTCGGCGATTTAAAATGGACGTTGAGTTCTGAGCGAGCCGGAACGATGTCCGGATTGCGGTAGCTTTCCTTTTCCCGTTCGTTGTGTCGTTGGACATTTGCGATTTTTGCTTTTGTCAGATTATTGTTTCGTACAAAGGTACGGTCGATTCCGTCACCTCTGGCCATAGTGGTTCTTCCTTTGATTTTCAAAGTGCATTTCGCGGCACTGACCCCAGAACGTAGTGAAGAACGTAGTGAATTCTGCAAATTCATAATAACCCACTATGATACTTTTGAGCCGGGGCTCACAAAGTATCGTGGGCTCTCCGAGGGGGTATTTGAAAACGAATCCGCTGGATGCCGTTATCCTTCCACGAGTGGAGAAAAAGCAGATCCATGCGATGGAGGACAGCGATATGGTTGCCTTCCTTGACGCCATCAAGGGATATCCGTATGAGCGGCTCCTGTTCGTGACTGTGTTCACCGGTCTGAGGCAGGGCGAGGTACTGGGTCTCACCTGGGATTGCGTTGATTTCGAGAACAACACAATTCTCATCAACAAGCAGCACAACCGGGTCAAGGGTGAGAAGGAGTACAAGTTCAGCAGTCTGAAAAATGATCGCGTTCGTATGCTGACCGTGGCAGAAGGCGTCATGGACGTCCTGCGGCAGCAGAAGGAGTGGCAGGAGGAAATGGCGGAGACCATGGGCGACACCTTTGACAACAAAGACAACCTGGTATTCACCAATGCGCACGGCCGCTTCGTGGCAAACCAGGCAGCATACCGGAATCTCAAATCGATCATGAATAAGATTGGGCTGGGGGATATGCGGTATCACGACCTGCGTCACACTTTCGCCGTAAACAGCTTGAAGGCTGGGGACGACATCAAGACCGTACAGGAGAACCTGGGCCACGCGACCGCAAGCTTTACCCTTGGCACCTATGCCCACGCCACCATGGGTATGAAGCGCGAGAGCGCCCAGCGGATGGACGCCTACATCCAGAGCATCCGTCCCACAGGCTGATGGCCAAAATCCACTATCCTTCAATCGATCTATTCTGTCTTTCCGAGACTATCTGAGATTTTCGCTCTAAGGGTCAATTAAGGGTCAGAATAAGGGTCAAAAGCCATTATTGAACCGATTCCCATAAACTTACAAACCCGCAAAGCCTTGAAAATACAGCAAAAACCCGCTTCCTTACGGAAACGGGTCTGGTGGGGGATGGTGGATTCGAACCACCGAAGGCATTGCCAGCAGATTTACAGTCTGTCCCCTTTGGCCACTCGGGAAATCCCCCATGTTCGCTATGAAATTCCGCGCCGGGAAGTGGAGCTGGTAGACGGACTCGAACCCCC
>CAZESU010000160.1:0-2308 GCA_964515275.1 uncultured Oscillospiraceae bacterium | reverse complement strand
TTGCCGCGCTCTCCTTTATAATAGCACGGCTGAATCATGGCAATCCATTCTCCCCACGGAACAATGCGGTCTATCTGTGCGAGAAATTCTTTTTTCTTTGTCCGCACCTGTGCCAGCTCATCACTCAGGTCAGACAGACTCATTTGCTTATCCATAATCATATTACATCACACTTTCTTTGGCGCGATTTGCATTATGCGGTGTTGCCTTAGTTTTTTCTGCATTTACTCTTGACTTTTGCCGCAGCGTACCGGAATGCAAAAATTTAAGGGGAATAGAAAAAAATGTCCGAAAACTCGCATTGAAAACGAGTTTTCGGACAAATTGTGGCGGAGACGGTGGGATTCGAACCCACGGTACCGTGAGGTACAACTGATTTCGAGTCAGTCCCGTTATGACCACTTCGATACGTCTCCCTATATGTCAATCCGCAGTTTTCCTACGCTTTTTTCACCTTGAAAATGCGTTCGGAAAGAACAGCAAATTATTCAGTTATTCGAACCAAGCAAAACCCGCATGGTTACTGGATTTTTGGGTGGACAAAATGACCTTCTCGCCGTAAAATTTCGAGTCAGCCTCGTTACGACCACTTCGATACATCTCCATGCTCTGTTTGCGGAGTCATTATACCTAATAGCGGATAAAAAATCAAGCTGCCGGGGGATTTTCTTTATCCGGGTATGCCGTTGACAAGAGAGGAAACTTCTGATAACATTATTCCTCAATGGAATTTACCCTAATGGCGGAGGTTCAGATATGATTGCCTTTGGAATGCCCACTCTGATTGAGCTGAAAAGCCTTGAGGACAGCGCCGCACTGTGCCGGGGGCTGGGGCTCAAATTTATAGAACTGAATATGAGTTTTCCTCAGAACCAGCTTGAAAACATGGATGTGGAGGAACTTCTTCGCGTTAAGGAAAAGTACGGTATATTCTATACCATACATCTGGATGAGGAACTGAATCCCTGCAGCCTGAACCCGGGGGTAAGGCAGGCTTATGTTGAAAATGTGCTGGGCACGGTGGAATTGGCCAAAAAGCTGGGTATCCCCACCCTGAACATGCACATGCTCCGGGGCATATACTGCACGCTGCCCGCAAAGCGGGTGTACATATATGAGGAGAATGAGGAAGTTTATCTGGGATACCTCCGGCAGTTCCGGGATAAAGTGACCGAGACCATAGGAGACAACGGTGTTAAGATCTGCCTTGAAAACACCGACGGCTTTGATCTGCCCTTCCTGATCCACGGGCTGGACCTGCTGCTGGAAAGTCCCGCTTTTGCCATGACCTATGATATTGGGCATGACTACGCCATCGACTGCAGGGATAAGCCAATCATTCTGGAGCGGGCCTCCCATCTGATGCACATGCATATGCACGACGCGCTGGGAAAGCAGGTGCATCTGGCTCTGGGCGATGGGGAGATGGACCTTGAAAGCTATCTGCGTCTTGCTGCGGAGCATAACTGCCGCGTGGTTCTGGAGACAAAAACCGTCGCCGCGCTCAAGCAGTCTGCCCGCTGGGTCAACGGCTGGCTGAATATACAGTGCAGTCCCGATGAGCTTTGGGATGTATATGACGAGAATCGGCAGCTCACCGGCAGGCTCCATCGCAGGGGTGACCTGCTGAAGGGGGATGACTATCATCTGGTGGTCCACGCCTGGGTGCAACGGAGCGACGGACGTTTTCTGCTGACGAAGCGCGCTCCCAATAAAGGCTACCCCAATATGTGGGAGTGCACCGGCGGCTCTGCCCTGGCCGGAGACGACAGTCTTACCGCAGCTCTGCGGGAGCTTCAGGAGGAGACGGGGCTTGCTATCCCGGCGGAAAACGGTCGGATCGTACACAGCTACCGAAAAGGCCACAATTTCTGTGATGTGTGGCTCTTCCACTATGAATTTCAGCCGGAGCAGATCAGACTTCTGGAAAACGAGACCTGCGGTGCCATGTGTGCCACGCTGGCGGAAATAATCCGGATGCGCCGTGAAGGTCTTTTGGTGCCTTATGGATATATGGATGATTTCGAGAGCATCATAAACCAATAACAAAAAACACCCTCGTAAAGGGCGGTGCTCGTAAAACAGAAACCCGCATTTCTCAGGGACAGGCGTGACCGAAATCACGCCTGTCCCGCTTTCATCAACTCATCCACAGGAATGAAGCCCACCAGGTCATATTCCACATGAATACCCTGTTTCCGCTTGCCGCTGGACTTGTCGGGGGCTTCTACATAAACCGCCTTGACAAGCTCTCTGAGGGCGTAGGGCGTGAGTTCTGTGAGGGTGGTGTATTTCTTTACTCTCTGGA
>CAZESU010000159.1:0-2367 GCA_964515275.1 uncultured Oscillospiraceae bacterium | reverse complement strand
GTTGAGCCTTTGGCTCATTCATTTTTCATTTTACACCATTATACGGCCACGGCCTCGAGTGAAAATCACACGAATTATTGAAAAATCGGCGTGTCGCTCAAGCGGCAGCCACAGCACATGTCAAAGTCTCCATTTTGCCGCAGATGGAGATTTTCACTTCTGTTTGTGCTGTCAGTATTGCGGCAGAATGGAGATTTAAATGAATAAACTGCCGAAAAAACCCCGAAATGAGAACATGTACAAGGCCATTCTCTCTTTGAAGACCGTGGATGAGTGCATGAGATTTTTCGACGACCTGTGCACCGTCACGGAGCTTATGGCGATGGAGCAGCGTTTTCAGGTGGCTATGTGCCTCAATCAGGGCATGATATATAACGACATTCTTGCCGAGACCGGCGCTTCCAGCGCCACCATCAGCCGTGTCAACCGCTCCCTCCAGTACGGAAGCGATGGCTATGCGCTGGTGTTCGACCGCTTGAAGGAGAGCGCCGAATGAGCTGTTATGGGCCTCTCGCCTCCTGGTATGACCAGCTTACAGGCGATGTGCCGTATGAACAGTTTGCAGATTTTTACGAGGCGGAGTTTTCCCGCGCAGGCGGGGAATTCCGCCTTCTGCTTGACCTGTGCTGCGGTACCGGCACCCTGACCATGAACATGGCAGAGCGGGGCTATGAGCTTATCGCAGTGGACGCCTCCGTGGATATGCTGATGCAGGCAAGGGAAAAATCCGTCGGTGCGGAGACGCCCCCGCTGTTTCTGCTTCAGGATGCGGCAGAGCTGGACCTTTACGGCACCGTGGACGCGGCCTACTGCTCACTGGACGGCATGAACTACATCCCGCCGGAGGAACTGCCGGAGGTTTTTCACCGGCTGCATCTCTTTATCCGCCCGGGAGGGCTTCTCATATTCGACATCCGCACGCCGGAATGGCTCCGTTCTCTGGACGGAGAGATTTTTGTGGACGAAAAGGAAGACGTTCTATGTCTCTGGCGGGCGGATTTTGACGAGGAGAACAACGCCGTCATATACGGAATGGACATTTTCTCCCGCAAGGGAGAGCTCTGGAGCCGCAGCAGTGAGGAACATATTGAGTATGCCCATTCTCCCGAGGCAATATCAAAATTGCTGGAAGAGCAGGGCTTCGGAGACATTCGCCTCCGGCGCGACTGCCCGCAGGGAGACGGCGGCAGACTTTTCATTTGCGCTGTGCGGAAACCGTAAGAAAGGCTGTAAAAATCCGTTGACAGCAAGCTGAGAAAGGACTTATCATGGACAGAATCATCAGAGCAACGGCCGGAGACGGCTTTATCAAAATGGCGGTCATCGACGCGAGAGACACTGTGCAGCGCGCCTGCGACATTCACGGCTGCAGCCCCACGGCGGCAGCGGCTCTGGGGCGCACTCTCTGCGCCGCCTCCATTCTGGGCGAGGCCATGAAGGAGGATAATGCCACCCTCACCATCCGCATCAACGGCGGCGGCCCCATCGGCAGCATCATCGCCGTGGCGGACTCCGGCGGCAATGTGCGCGGCTGCGTGGGCGATCCTTCGGTGGATCTGCCTCTCAGAAGCGACGGCAAGCTGAATGTGGGCGGAGCCGTGGGACGCGACGGCATGCTGACCGTCAGCCGGGATATCGGGCTGAGAGAGCCCTATGTGGGGTCCACCGGGCTTGTCAGCGGTGAGATCGCCGAGGACCTGACCTCCTATCTTCTGGAGAGCGAACAGGTGCCCTCCGCCTGCGCTTTGGGCGTGCTGGTGGATACGGACCGCTCCATCAAGGCAGCCGGCGGCTTCATTGTGCAGCTTATGCCCGGCGCTTCCGAAGATATGATCACAAAGCTGGAGGACAACATTTTTATGATGGACCAGCTCACCACCGTTTTGAGCGAGGATGGGGCAGCAGCTCTGTTTGACCAGGTATTAAAGGGCTTTGAGCATCATATTGTTGGGGAGAAGGAAGTTGCGTACCGCTGCTACTGCAGCAGAGACAAAGTCCGGGAGGCCATTGGCTGCATTGATGCCTCCGAGCTTCGGGAAATGATTGCCGAGGGCAAGGACATCGGCGTCCACTGTCAGTTCTGCGACAGCGAATATACCTTCACCTCCGCAGATCTGAAGGACATTCTTGAGGGTCGCGAAGAAAAATAGCAAAAAATTTTGAAATAAGATATTGACAAATCCGCATTCTTTTGGTATTATGGCGAAGCTGTCGAGTCGGGAGCATAGCTCAGCTGGTTAGAGCACCTGCCTTACAAGCAGGGGGTCACTGGTTCGAGTCCAGTTGTTCCCACCAAGCATTTTTCTTCATACGCCTCTGTAGCTCAGTAGGTAGAGCAGCGGACTGAAAATCCGCGTGTCGTTGGTT
>CAZESU010000158.1:0-2377 GCA_964515275.1 uncultured Oscillospiraceae bacterium | reverse complement strand
AAGTCCAGTACCATTCTGACGGTCATTCTCGCCATCATCCTTTTCGGAGAGACAAATCATCTGGCCGTGAAGCTGGCGGGGACAGCGCTTCTTGCCGTCGGCGTCTTTCTGATGATCGAAAAGAAAAATACCGAGAGCAATGGTACGGGAAGGATCTGGCTGCCCTATGCGATCGGGTCGGCTGTGTTTGCGGCGCTTACTTCCATCCTTGCGAAAATAGGGATTGAGGGTGTAGAGTCGAACCTTGCCACGGCGATCCGGACATGCGTGGTTCTTGTCATGGCCTGGCTAATCGTTTTGGTAAAGGGAAAGCAGAGTTTACTAAAACAGCAGGATCAGAAAGAACTTGTCTTTATCGGACTGTCCGGACTTGCCACCGGCGGTTCGTGGCTGTGTTACTACTATGCAATTCAGAACGGAATCGTCAGTGTTGTCGTGCCGATCGACAAGCTGAGTATTATCGTTTCGATTGCATTTTCCTATTTTGTTTTCAAAGAGAAGCTGTCCCGAAAAGCGGCGATTGGCCTTGCGCTTATGGTGGCCGGGACGCTGGCGATGGCCATATTCGCGTAAATGGTCAGATCGTGTCGTCATGTGCCTGCGTGATTATCCCGAATTTGACACGGAGTGTCAGACCGTATGCTTTCATTGAAAATGTAGTGACACATGAAGATTATAGAGGTAAGGGCTATGCTGGGGAGTGCCTTGAATACGCCAGACAGATAGCTGAAAAAGAAAACTGCTATAAAATGATGCTGCTGACTGGATCGAAGAGACCTGAGACGCTCCGGTTTTATGAAAAAGCAGGATATAACAGCAGTGATAAGACGGCTTTTATACAATGGCTGGGAATGGAGAAATAAAGTAGATGCTAAGATTACAGACTGTTCAGAAAAAAGATAGAGATTTGCTTTGGAACATCAATCAGAAGTATCTGTATGAGATGACAAACTTCTACGATGATCCAATGGATGAAAACGGCAATTTGACAGTCATTCTCTGCCCCGCAGCATCACATCGGCGCAGAAAACACCGTCTGCGTAGGAAAACCGGCTGTAGCCGCCGCATTTTTCAGCAATGCGGCGGACGGACTGGATGCCGATGCCGTCGCCCTTCCGTTTGGAGGACTGGAACACGCCGTTCTTTTCCCGGATATCCCCGTCAAAAGCATTTTCCACCGTCAGCAGCGCCATGCGCCCGGAGTGGAGGCGGGCCTGCGCCCTGATATGCCGCCTTTCGGGGGCAGTCCGCAGGCTTGCCTCCAGTGCGTTTTCCAAAAGGTTGGACAGCACAAGGCAGAGGTCGATCTCCGGCACCGGAAGCTCACCGGGCAGGTCAAATTCAAAGGAAAACGGGATACCATGCCTGCGGAACAGAAGTCCGTAATGCCCTGCGACGCTGTCCGCCGCCGCATTGTCACACAGGTTAAGCTTCGCATCCGGCATGGCATCCTGTACTTCGGCAAGATATTGTTTCAGGGCGTCCCATTCCTGATTATCGGCAAAATTGAGCAGAATATTAAAATGGTGACGCATATCGTGGCGGGCCTCGCGGGTCTGCGCAATAGCGGCACACAGATTGTCGTACCGTGCCTGCTGCATGGAGAGAAACTGGTTTTCCTGCCGGAGCCTGTCGTTTCTGTTAAGGCTTGCCGCCATGCAGTAGAACATCAGGTAGACAAGCAGGAGCAGAAACAAGAGGGTAAGGTAGACGGCGATATATCCCCATATCAGGCGGCTCTGATACAAAATCTCAAGACAAATGGGGGACATGAGCAGGCAAAGCCCCACGAACAAAAGGGGCAGTATCCAGAACCCATACCATGTGCGGGCATGGGCATTGTCCTCCAAAAGTTCCCGTGCCGCATGGGTGGCGGGACGCCAGGCGATACCGGTAAAAATCCAGCACAGCAGGTTGTAGAGCAAGGCGCTGGGGAGGGAAAGGCCGGTAGCATCATTCTCCGGTGCAAGGATCAGATCCAATGCCCTTGCAAGACTGCCCAGGCAGGCAAAGACGCCGCATACCGCAAGGAAAACGCTGACGGACTTCCAGCGCATTATGCGCAGCGTAAGGGCATATACAGCCCCCATGACTGCGGCAGCGGCCGCAAGCAGCCATATCGTCCTGACCGGAAGGAGACAGACCGCAGCTCCTCCCGCAAGGCAGACAAGCAGGGAAAGGGGCAGTACCACTGCAATGATTTCTGCAGGGCGCAGCTTAAGGTGCTGCTTCATGGGCAGATAGGCAAGCAGCATTCCCGGCAGAATGACCATCAGTTCTAATGAATGGCAGAGAAATTCCGTCATCGTCAAACCCTCCTTCCAAAGAGAAAATCACCGAAAGCCTGCCTTGCGGCTTTGGAGAGATCGCGGCTGAC
>CAZESU010000157.1:0-2465 GCA_964515275.1 uncultured Oscillospiraceae bacterium | reverse complement strand
CCGGTCAACGCCCAATTCCTCAAAGGTGACAAGGTCATCCTTGCGGCTCTGGTCGCTCAGCTTGGCAAGTCTCGTTTCCAGAGAGTGCTTCGTCCGTTCAAGCTGCTTGACCGTATAACGCTCGGCCTTGGCGCGCTTGGCCTCATCGATGCCGTCCATGATCTCGTCAATCTGCCGCTGGATGATGATTTGCTGACGCTCGGCGGACATGGGGATTTTCTCAAACTGAGAGTGTCCGATGATAACGGCGTCATAGTCCCCGGTGGCGATCCGGGCGCAGAATTTCTTGCGGTTTTGCGTTTCAAAATCCTTTTTGGTAGCCACAAGGATATTGGCCGAGGGATAGAGCTGGAGCCATTCCGCCGCCCATTGCTCGGTGATGTGGTTGGGAACGACGATCAGAGACTTGGTGCACAGCCCCAGCCGCTTGCTTTCCATTGCTGCCGCCACCATCTCATAGGTCTTGCCGGCGCCCACCTCATGGGCAAGCAAAGTGTTCCCGCCGTACATGATGTGCGCAATTGCGTCGATCTGGTGCTTTCGCAGGGTGATCTCCGGGTTCATACCCGAAAAGCGGATATGGCTCCCGTCATACTCGCGGGGACGGATGGAGTTGAAAGTTTCGTTGTAGATGCGGCACAGGCGCTCTCGCCGGTAGCGGCGGAGCGGAGAATGTGAATTTTATCCTGCCCATAATACCGCGTCCCGAACATCTCATACATGAATTGCTCGTAGATTTCCGTGGGTATCCAGTTGACGCCGATGCGGATGCCGATCTCGCCTGCGGTGAGATCAACCGGCTGCACAGCCTCCAGCGCGGTGATGTTCGGCTGTATCTGCTCGTTCTTTTCAGCCGGTAATACCTCCGCCATGGCCTTGGCCATGCGAAGCTTGCGGCGCACATTCCCGGACAGGTATTCGTCCGCCGTCACAAAGGGATAGCGAGACAGATCAGCCTGGGCTGCGGGGATTTCCCCGGCTGTCTCGGCGCAGCGAACATCCCGAAAGATCCCGCCCGCGAGGTCTGCTTCCAGCTCCTCCACGGTCTTGCCGGACAGCTCGGACATATATGCCATATCCACACGGGCTTTCTCGGAGATAGATACGGCGAGGGCTTCGCTGGCAGTGTCCACGCTCGTTACCGGCACATGGGGACGGATGGTACGCTTGGTGAACATATCCGCCTTGCGCACAAAGTTACCCTCCTTGTCCAGCACCTCCAAAGAGCATAACAGGCAGTAGCTTGCGTCCTCTCCAAAGGCGAGGTTATTGCCCCGGCTGTTCAAGATGGCGTATTTCTTGGTGTACTCGTCATAGAGCCGGTTTAGCTTGGCCTGCCCCGCCTTTATATCCTCGTCCGGGTAATCCTCGGTCTGAAGCTCAATGAGCCTACGGACACTATCTCGGATGGCGATCATGCCCCGGATGCGGTTTTCAGCGGTGACGGACACCTCCACGGGATACATTCGGGAGTTTTCGCGGTAATAAACCGCGCCGTCTGAAATGGTATAGCTGAAATTCCGCACAGCGGGGTCGGCTGGGATAGAGCGATCTTCCGCCTCATCCTCCAGTTCGTCCACCTCATAGGCGGTGATCTCGGCGTGAAGATTGCTGATCGCGTCCCGGAGCTGCTCGGACAGGTCTGCGCCCTCTTCGGCTTTGCAGGCACTGTCCATGCCAAAGCGGGTGCTTTCCATGACCATGTTGCCCAGCACCATGTCCGGGTGCTGCACGAAATAACTGTTCATGCGGATGCCGTTTTCATCGGTATCCAGATGCACCCAATCCGGCTCAATATCCGTCATGCGGTCACGCTTTTGCAGGAAAATAATATCGCTGGTAACTTCCGTGCCGGCGTTGCGCTTGAAGGCGTTATCCGGGAGACGGATCGCGCCGATCAGATCGGCGCGCTGGGCAAGGTATTTGCGGACAGCGGAGTTCTCCTTGTCCATCGTGCCTTTGCTGGTGATAAAGGCCACGATGCCGCCCGGACGCACCTTGTCCAAGGTCTTGCCGAAAAAGTAGTCGTGAATCAGCCAATGGTATTTGTCGTACTGCTTGTCCAGCACCTTGAAATCCCCAAACGGGACGCCCACGGCCACATCAAAGAAGCTGTCGGGCATTTGCACCTTTTCAAAGCCGTCCACGGCGATCCTGCTGTTCTGATAGAGCTGCTGGGCGATGCGCCCGGAAATGCTGTCGATCTCCACGCCGTAAAGTTTGCTCCCGGCCATGCTGTCCGGAAGCATCCCGATGAAGTTACCGACGCCGCAGGCCGGCTCCAAAATGTTCCCGGTCTGGAAGCCCATCTGAGAGAGGGCATTATACACTGCCTCGATGATAACGGGAGAGGTATAAAACGCCGTCAGCGTGCTGGCTCTTGCGGCAGCGTATTCGTCCTCGTCAAGCAAAGATTTCAGTTCTTCGTAGTGGCTGCTGCGTTCATCAAAGCAGTCGGCCAGGCC
>CAZESU010000156.1:0-2551 GCA_964515275.1 uncultured Oscillospiraceae bacterium | reverse complement strand
AAATCCCTGCCGCGATGAACAACGCGGTCAGAGAACAAAAGAACTGCCGGGCCGACAGGCCGAAAAAGATGCTTTCCTTGTATTGCCGGATTTCCTTCGGGATTTTTACTTCGATAGAGATCATCTCCTTACTAAGTTATAGAAATATAAAATGCCCAGCAAAAAAGTTGTAACTTGGTACAAAAGTATGTCCTTTACAGAATTGCCAAAAAGCATTACAATAAATAAAACTTCTGATAAAATCCAGAAAGGGGAATAAATAGTGGACAAACGCTATCAAGTATTCGTAAGTTCTACATATGAAGATTTACAAGAAGAACGTAGAGAGGTTATGCAAGCCTTGTTAGAGCTTGACTGCATTCCTGCTGGGATGGAATTATTCCCCGCCTCAAGCGAAGAACAATGGGAGTTAATTAAACGTGTAATTGATAATTCAGATTACTATCTACTAATTATTGGAGGCCGATATGGGAGTGTAAATGATAAGGGAATAAGCTATACCCAAATGGAATACGAATATGCCCTTTCGACGGGAAAGCCAATAATTGCTTTTCTGCCCAAATACCCAGATAAAATTCCCTGTGGTAAATGCGAAGAAAGCGTCGAAAAGAGAAAGAAACTGAATGAATTTAAAACATTTGTTTCAAGAAAGGCAGTTAAATATTGGACAGATCCATCTAACCTTGGTTCCCTTGTGTCTCGTAGCACAATCAAGTTAACAAAGACTTTTCCTGCCACCGGATGGGTGCGTGCTGACAGTATAGTTGATGAGGTTGCAGTAAAAGAAATCTCCAGATTGCAAAAGGAAAACAAGCAACTAAAGCAACATCTTGAACAGTTATCTGTTGAAATACCAAGTGGTGCTGAACAACTTGCACAGGGTAATGATATATTCACAGTAACTGGCATATACTATGAATCTAGTTCTCGTCATGACATTCCTTTAGATTTTACATGGAATCAGCTATTTAAACATATTGCCCCTTATCTAATTGCTCCTTGTAATGATATATTGTTTAAGTCATTCTTTCGGTCATTACTGGCTGAAAGAATCCTTGAACTATATCCCCAAAAAGATGATGTAAGAACAAATGTCTATCTCTCAGATGATTCATTTAATGCAATCAAAATTCAGTTCCGAGCGTTAGGTCTTATAGCACCCTATCAGGATTCATCGGCAAGGAAGCAAACAGAAGAGTACTGGAAATTGACTCCATACGGAGACCATCAAATGATGAAATTGTTAGCTATACAGAAAAATCAAACTAACTTATAGAAACATCACTTTCGACCTCATTTCCCCATATGTCCCAGCCGGGGGAAGTACGCCGGGCAAAGAGCTCTATTTTGGGTACATCGCCCATCAGAGCCTCAATGCGCCGCCGTGCTTCCTCCGGCTTTTTGCTGTGTTCCTCCACTGGAGAGATAATGACCTGATGGATATTCTTTGCCTGCCGTTTCGGACGCCCCCTCGTGGCAAGCAGGCATATCTCCGCATTGACCCTTGTCCAGTAGCCCATCCCCCAAAAGATACCGCTTCCGTTCCTGTTGAGTTTGATCCAGACAAAGGCTGTAGTCTTATACGTAAAGCCCCAAGCCTTTATGACTTGCAGCGCCTCATGGAGCATGGGCAGCGTTGTCCACAGAAATAGTGCGCAGTCTTTGTCCGCAAGCTCTTCCACCGGCAGAGCTACAATATCCTCCAATACCATAGTCGGATAGTGCCGCTCTACCATCCCATGCCCCTTCCATGCCTTGTACCGCCAGGGTGGGTCGGCATAGATCACACCGTACTTCCTCATAGGCTGAACATCTCCCTTACGATCCTGTCAGCTCCTTTCACAAGTCCGGTCAGCACAAGCATATTGAAAACAAGCTGCCCTATATACTCCCATACCATGGTTACAGCCGGTAAGCTTGTATCCACAGATGGGGCAGAGCTTGACAGAAAGGCCGAATAAATGAGGCAGGCCAGAACGATCACGGCCCCCTCCAAACATACCCCTATATACGACTTCACAAAGGCCTTTCCCATCGCGCTTGTCCCCTCTCCGGCGAAGGAGGCAAAGGGAAGCGGCGAGAGCGCAGAATATAGGTAGAGCTTGAAAAAGCGGCCGTACACTGTAAGGATCAAGATAAAGGACATGACGGTTATAAAGAGACTGCCGAGGAAAGAGACCATCCACAAGGGGATGCTCTGTAGGATACTCACATCCTCAACGGCGGCGACAATCTCCGCAGGCAGAGCCGCTGACTCGGTAACCGCTCCGCCGATGCTTCCCATCGCGGCAGAGACTACGCTGCCGCAGATAGCAAAAATGGCGGTCATGATCTCCATGCCATAGCCAACGGCTACTTTTGCCGCCACAAAACGGATAAAATGCCGCAAGGCAAACTCCGGCCTTTGCAGTTCCCGGAAGGATGCGGCAGACTGGAAAACACCCATAGCAAAGAAAAGCACCAGCAGACCGTAACCAATGCCTACCAGCGCTGAATTAATATTGACAATGACGCCCCATATCTGCCCGCCCTTGAAGGTCTCCGGGGTCTG
>CAZESU010000155.1:0-2721 GCA_964515275.1 uncultured Oscillospiraceae bacterium | reverse complement strand
GGGGGATTCCCGTCTCCCCTTTTCCCTATGGGCATCCATAATTCACAAAAAAGACTTCAACTTCTGTCCATCCTGTGTTATAATCAACATGAAGCAAAAGCTTCCACGGTAACGAAAGGAGTTGGCAGAATGAAGTTCACTTTCACGGAGAAAAAGATGGATTCCTCCGACAGTCTGCGGGCCTATGCCGAGAAGAAGATCGGCAAGCTGGACCGGCTGTTCAAGACCGAGGCGGAGGCCTATGTCACCTTCAGCATAGAGCGGGGTCGCTTTCTTGCTGAGATCACCATCCACAACAACGGCCTGTATTACAGGGCAAGCGAACTTACAAACGACATGTATGCGTCAGTGGATTCGGGCGTAGCCGCTATCGAGCGCCAGATCCGCCGCAACAAGACCCGCCTTGAAAAGCGACTGCGCGAGGGGGCACTGGAGCGTGACGCCATTCCTGCCTATGCGCCCGCCTCCCTTGAGGACGAGGGAGACGAGGAGTTTCAAATTGTCCGCAGCAAGCGTTTTCCCATCAAGCCCATGTCGGTGGAGGAGGCCATCTTGCAGATGAATCTGCTGGGGCATACGTTTTTTGTGTTCCGCAATATGGACGATGAGGACGCCATCTCGGTGGTGTACCGCCGCAAGCAGGGGGGCTACGGTCTGATCTGCGACGAGGCTGAATAAAAAGAGCCCCCGCCCGGGGCTTCTTTGCGGATTTCCTCTGTATATCCGACAAAAAATGATAATTTACAAATGATGCTTGCATAATTTGCTTTCCTGTAATAACATAACATGGAGAAGAATGATCTTTATCAATATCAGGAGGGAGAAACAATGAAATGTCCGCGCTGCGGCGCAGAAATGACGCCGGACAATCACCGCAAATATACACTGAACATGTGCTATGAGTGCGGCTACATGGAGGGTCTGATCGACAAGCCCATCAAGAACCGTGACACCAATTTCAAACGTCTCAAGACCATGAACTTCAACGAGACGGCGGCTTTCCTGTCCAGAGAGCTGGGTCTTGACAAGGCCAAGCTGGTAGACTGGCTGACGAAGGAAGTAGATAGTAAGTAATTGTACATAGCGCCCCGTGTTCGGGGCGCTGTTTTTTTGTCCCCGTCCCACCTTGCCAATTTCACCGGGATGGGATATAATAAATTATTCTTTTGTAATACGGATTCCTGATGAAAAAGTTTCATCAGGAATCCCGCGTGCTGTGCACGCTCAAATTGTGCCGCAGGCACAATTTACGTCTCATAAAAGCATCACGCGCTTCGCGCTATAAAACGGTTTTAACCGTTTTCATAAGTTTTATAAATTCAGGAAAAGGCAGGCGCTGCCCATGGATCAGCAGACCGGCAAGCTCTATATCGTAGCCACCCCCATCGGGAATGCAAAGGACATGTCTCCCCGGGGCAGGCAGATCCTCAGCGACGTGGATATCATCGCCGCGGAGGACACCCGCCGCTCCATGGTGCTGCTGAACAAGCTGGAGATCCGCAACAGGCTCATCTCCAACCACAAATTCAACGAGTACGGCAAGGCGAAGTATTTTATCAACGAGATGCTGTCGGGGAAAAGCGTGGCGGTGATCACGGACGCGGGCACCCCCTGCATCTCCGACCCGGGCAACGAGCTGATCAGGGCGGCGGTGGACGCGGGCGTCCCGGTCATCGGCGTGCCGGGCTGCTGCGCGGCGGTGACAGCGCTGAGCATTTCGGGCTTTGATCTGTCCAGCTTCCTGTTTTACGGCTTTTTCCCCCGGGAGAACGCGGAGCGGCGCAAGCTGCTGGAAAAGCTCCGCCGGGGCGACACCCGCACCTTCGCCTTTTACGAAAGTCCCAAACGCATCATGGAGCTGGTGGACTTTTTTATTGAGGCCGGCGCCGTCTGCCGCATGTGCCTGTGCAACGACCTGACCAAGCTGCACGAGATGAGCTTCCGGGGCACGCCCTCGGAGGTCAGGGAGCAGCTTCTGGCCAAGGGCAATTACGATAAGGGCGAATACGCCGTGATCATCGAGGTGGCGGAGGAATATTTCTTCTCCAGGGAGGAGCATACTGTCACCGCCGAGGCCATGCTGGTGGATGCCATGGTGCAGCAGGGCGTCAGCGCGAAAGAGGCGGTGGCTGCGGTGCTGCGGGATGAGAACAATTCTTACAGCAAAAACGAGCTGAAAGCCGCCGCCCTGAACCTGAAGCGCCTCTTCGGGAACGGATACTGATATCTGACAGAAATCCCGGAATCTTTCCGGCAGAATTCACAACATTCTTCGATGAAGTGAGAACGAAAGGAGCATGGACCATGTTCAAATTCAACCATTTCTGTTTCAACGTCTTTGACCTGCAGCGCAGTCTGGACTTTTACGACAAGGCGCTGGGTCTGAAGCCCGTGCGGGAGAAAACCGCCGCGGACGGCAGCTTCAAGCTGGTGTTTCTGGGCGACGGGGCGAGCGACTTCCGTCTGGAGCTGACCTGGCTCCGCGACCGGACGGAGCCCTATGATCTGGGCGAGCAGGAGTATCATCTGGCTTTCACCGCCGGGGATATGGATGCTGCCCACGAGAGACACGCGGCGCTGGACTGCATCTGCTTTGAAAATCCCGACATGGGTGTCTATTTCATTCAGGACCCGGACGGCTACTGGATCGAGATTATCCCCGCATAGGATTAAAGCCCCCAAGCCCCCGTCCTGTCCCCCGTCCTGCCCCCTTGTTAACCC
>CAZESU010000154.1:0-2823 GCA_964515275.1 uncultured Oscillospiraceae bacterium | reverse complement strand
TTCATCAACTCCTGGAACGACTACTTCATGCAGTTGGTCATGCTGACCAGCAATGTCAATCAGACCATCTCCCTTGGTATCGCTACCCTACAGGGTGAATCTTCCGTAGATAACGGTTTACTGATGGCCGGCGCAGCGCTTGCCTCCGTCCCTATCATTATTGTGTTCCTGATTTTTCAGAAGTACTTCACCAAGGGTATCACCATGGGTGCCGTGAAAGGATAAGGACATTGATTTTTGCAAAGTTATCGGATGCCGTAGATTATCGCGGCATCCATCCCCGGCTTGACCGGGTGATCGACTGTCTCAATGATGAGTTCCTCAGGCAAGTGGGTACGGAGCCCCGGAAGCTGGAGGGTGATCTTCTGTATGTCACCCGCTTTGATTATGTGACCAGCCCTCTTGAGGAGACCTTTTTCGAGGCGCATAAAAAGTACCTTGACGTGCATTTGATGCTGGACGGACAGGAGAGAGTCGATGTCTCCCATCCGGACACGCTGGCGCTTTTCGACCATAAGGACGATTTTTACGCTTACCGTGGGGAGGCGGAACAAACGCTTATCCTTACGCCGGGCAGCTTCCTTGTGGTCTTTCCCGGCGACGCGCACCGCATAAAGGTGCAGGTCAAGGGACCGGAAACTGTATCCAAGGTTGTTTTCAAGCTCCTTGTAAACGACTGAAATTGGAAAGAAGGATTTTTTGAATGAACCAGAAGTTAGAAAAGTACAAAGGCATATTTCCCGCTTTCTATGCGTGCTACGACGAAAACGGAGCAATCAGCCCTGAAAGAGTTCGTGAGCTCACCGAGCATCTGATACAGAAGGGCGTTACCGGCCTGTATGTGGGCGGTTCCTCCGGCGAGTGCATCTACCAGTCCGTGGCAGAGCGCAAGCTGGTGTTGGAGAACGTGATGGAGATTGCCAAAGGCAGAATCGTCATTATTGCCCATGTGGCCTGCAACAACACCGCCGACAGTATGGAGCTTGCAGCTCATGCGGAAAGCCTTGGCGTGGATGCCATTGCCGCCATCCCCCCCATATACTTCCACCTACCGCCCCACGGTATCGCCCAGTATTGGAACGATATCTCCTCTGCTGCCCCCAATACCGATTTCATCATCTACAATATCCCCCAGCTTGCCGGCGTAGGTCTCAACGGCGCCTTGCTGCGTGAAATGCTGAAAAATCCCAGAGTGATCGGCGTTAAAAACTCCTCTATGCCCGTTCAGGACATCGAGATGTGGCGTGATGAGGGAGCCATCGTCTTTAACGGTCCGGATGAGCAGCTGGCTTCCGGCCTGGTGGCCGGCGCTGTCGGAGGCATCGGCGGCACCTATGCCGTTATGCCTGAACTGTATCTGCGCATTTTCCAGCTCGTATCCGAAGGCCGCATTGGCGAGGCCAGAGAAATTCAGGATGAGTGCTGCCATGTAATCTATGAGCTGTGCTCCTGCCACGGCAACATGTACGCTGTCATTAAGGCTGTCCTCCGCGAGCTGGGTGCCCCCGATGTGGGCGGTGTGCGCCGTCCTCTCAGCGATATTGTACCGGAAGATATGCCTACCGTCCGCAAGTGTGCGGAGCATATCAAGGCTCTGTGCGAGAAGTACGCAAAATAAACCCATTGCAATCAAAAGCCCGAAGGAAAGTTTCCTTCGGGCTTTAAATTATTTTCCTCTTAAAATTCGGCTGTCCGCCGCCTCCCAACCGAACAGGGGGAGCCGCTGCATAGCGCCAAATATCTGTCCATAAAAATACCTCACGGGAAATTTGAAAAATCAAAATTAGATTTTAAAAGAATTCACGAGATTTTCAGAGAATTCGAGAGATTTAGAAATCAGAATTAAATTTACTGTTGACAGGCTGTAAAACCTGTGGTATAAAGATAAAGCGCGTTTGAAATTTATTGTAATATCCTGCGCCTGAAATGTCAAAACATTTAATTCTATATGGAGGCACAAAATATGTCTACTACCATGGTAACCAAGGAGACCGTTACCCGCAAGTGGTACGTCCTTGATGCAGCCGGCAAGCCCCTGGGCAAGACCGCTGCTCTCGCCGCCGACCTGCTCCGCGGCAAACTCAAGACCGACTATACTCCTCATGTTGACTGCGGCGACTATGTCATCGTCATCAACGCAAAGGATGCAGTTCTCACCGGCAAGAAGCTGGAGCAGAAGTACTATCGTACCCACTCCGGTTATCCCGGCGGTCTGAAAGAGACCCAGTACAAGCACCTGATGCAGACCAAGCCCGAGCTGGCAATGCGCCTGGCTGTCCGCGGTATGCTGCAGAAGAACACCATCGCTCAGTGGCAGCTCAAGCGCCTGAGAGTTTTCGCCGGCGCAGAGCACACCCATGCAGCCCAGAAGCCCGAAGTTTGGGATCGCTAAGAGGAGGTAAAGAAATATGGCAACCTATAAGTGCAAAAAGCCCTATATGTACGGCACCGGACGCAGAAAGTCCTCCGTCGCACGTGTTCACCTCATCCCCAACGGCACCGGTGTTATCACCATCAACGGCCGTGATATCGACGACTATTTCGGTCTGGACACCCTGAAGCTCATCGTTCGTCAGCCCCTGGTCACCACCGGCACTGTCGGCAAGGTTGACATCGAAGCTACCGTTTCCGGCGGCGGCGTTTCCGGCCAGGCCGGCGCTATCCGTCACGGCATCGCCCGCGCCCTCCTTCTGGTGGACGAGAGCTACCGCGCTTCTCTGAAGGCCGCCGGTTTCCTGACCCGCGACCCGAGAATGAAAGAGCGTAAAAAGTACGGTCTCAAGGCCGCCCGTCGCGCTCCGCAGTTCAGCAAGCGCTGATCGA
>CAZESU010000153.1:0-3050 GCA_964515275.1 uncultured Oscillospiraceae bacterium | reverse complement strand
CATTCATGGGCAACGCTCGAATGTATGAAGCACTCCGCGACTACGGCGACCGCATTTGCTGTTTGATTTGTCCTCACCGCCGCTTTATAAGCACAGCAGCCCTTTTTCAAATTCCCGTGAAAAATTGGGAATCCCATTTTGTTCTAACCCCTTTTGTCGAAGCCCTTGACGGCAAAAAGTTTATGTATTATGTTAACCATCGGAGGTGGTAATACTTTGTGGAAAAAGATTTCGCTGGGGGCTTTTGCTCTGCTGATGGTGCTGCTGGCAAACACGCATCTGACCTGCCGTGTCAGCGTGAACGGAGAGGCGGTGGAGGGCCGATTCTCCCCATGGATCTATGACAGGGGGGTTCTGGCAGCAGTCAGCGCGGCGGAGGAGATTTTGCAGGGGCAGACCGTTCTGCCGAATCTCCGTACAAGTCTGGGGCTGTCGCTGCGTCCCCCTGCAGGAAGTACGGCAGAGCTGAGCAATGCGGTGCTGTGTTCCACGCCCGGCGTGGAGCTGCTGGACGGGGTATTTGTCAACAGCGTACCTTTGGGCTGCGTGGAGGACGGGAACATGCTCAAGGCAAAGCTCCGGGTCTATCTCTACATGACCATGCCCATCAGTGCGGTAAGCGGCACCTATTCCGAGGAGCTGGCGGTGCGCCCGGTCTATACCCGGGCAGGCAGGGCGGTGAGCTATGAGGATATGGTGCAGCTGGTCTCCGGCATGGCCCCTGTCATTTTTACCGCTGCCGACGGCAGCCGCATCATGGGCTGAGCCTGTTGCCGGGGCTGTTGGTATACGACTATCTGCGGAACAAAATGATGTGCTATGTGGAACAGAAACTTTTCGAGGACTGAGGCGGAGAGTGGGAGAAATGTATATCCATCAAAATTGAAATTAAAAAGGACACGGTAACGTGTCCTTTTTTATATCATATCAGCTTTTCCGCATCGCTCTCACCGAAGAGGGCAACGCCGGCGGCTCTCAGCTTTTCCGCTGCGGCCCCGTCGCCGGGGACGACCGTGCCGGTAAAGCTGCCGTCGTAAATATGTCCGCTGCCGCAGGAGGGGCTTCTCTCTTTCAAAAGAGCCTTCCGGCAGTCAAAACGCTGTGCCAGCCGAAGGGCCGTTTCCGCGCCCTTTTCAAATTCTTCCGTCACATCTCTGCCGCTTCTGCCGATGATGATGCCGCCCAGCCGCTCACTGGGCTCTCTGGGTATGGGCAGGCCTCCGGCAACCTCCGGGCAGATGGGGATGAGCACATAGTTCTCTCTCAGCTTTCTCACTGTTTCCGAAGGCAGGGCGTTGTTTCCGCCGTTGTACTTGCAGTTATTGCCCAGAAAGCAGGAGCTGATCAGCAGATGTTCCACCCGGCTACCTCATACTCAGGCCCAAAATGGCCCCGCAGATGCCGCCGATGATGTGGGTGAGCTGGGAAATATTGTCCTTCAGCACCACGCCGTCCACAATCTCGCCGCCCACATAGAGCACCAGCACAAGGATCAGCGTGATGGGGATACAGCCGTCCCTCATGCCCGCCAGAGAGGACATGACGATCATCATAAAGACGATGCCGGAGGCGCCCAGAACCGCTGTTCCGGGAAAGAACAGCCACTGGATCAGCCCGGAGACCAGGGCAGTCACCAGAATGGCCCACAGCAGGCTTTTGCTGCCGTACTTTTCCTCAAGGGGAGGGCCTACTACCAGAATCATCATCATGTTGCCGATATAGTGGGCATAGCTGGCGTGCCCAAGCACATGCAGGAAAAAGCGGGGATAGGTAAAGGGGTCTGCCAGTGACGAACGGTACACGCTGAAAAGCTTTGATGTGGTCCAGCCATCGGTGGCAAAGCCCAGAAGCAGTGCCCCAAGGGACAGCAGCGCAAAGGTCAGCACCACCGGAGAATTATACTGGAGTTTCAGCACAAAGCGCTTCATTGCTCTACCTCGCAGGCCGCAAGAGCGTTTTCATAGAAGGAGGCCGTGCGTGCATCAAAGCAGACCATGCGCACCCGCTGAATCTCCTCATGCTCCTTCAGGAATGCAGCAATGGTGTTTATGGCGATCACCGAGGCCTTATCCAGCGGGAAATGGTATACGCCGGTGCTGATGGAAGGAAAATCCACGGTTTTGCAGTCGTTTTCCACCGCCAGCTCCAGACAGGAGCGGTAACAGGAGGCCAGAAGCGCCCCCTCTCCCCTGCCGCCGCCGTGCCAGACGGGGCCGGGGGTGTGGATCACATGCTTTGCAGGCAGCTGATAGCCCCCGGTGATCTTGGCCTTGCCGGTCTCACAGCCGTGAAGACCTCGGCACTCCGCCAAAAGCTCCGGCCCTGCGGCACGATGAATGGCACCGTCCACACCGCCGCCGCCCAAAAGGGAGCAGTTCGCGGCATTTACAATGGCGTCAACACGCTGTTTGGTGATGTCTCCCTGAATGATCTCAATTCTCCCCGACATGTTCAGTCCTTCATTTCTATCTGCACCTGTCCGTCGTTTGCGGACAGGTCAATTTCCTTAACCGTCTCTCCCCGCTTCTCAATGAGCTTTGCGGCGAGGACATCCTCGATCTGCTTCTGGATCACGCGGCGCAGATTTCTGGCCCCGTAGGTGACGGAGTAGGCGTTCTGCACCAGATAGTCGATCAGGCTGTCCTGCCAGGTGAGGGCCATGCTCCGCTGAGCCATAACATCTCTGACCTCGCCCAGCATAAGAGCCGCGATGGAGCGGAAGTTCTCCTCGCTGAGCTGGTTGAAGCAGATGACCTCATCCACACGGTTGATAAACTCGGGGCGCAAAAACTCGTTCAGCGCCTTCATGGTGCGCTCCCGGCTCATATCGCTGAGAGAGCCGCCGAAGCCCACGCTGCCGGATTTGTTGTTGCTGCCGGCGTTGGTGGTCATAATGATGATGGTATTTTCAAAGTTCACCGTTCTGCCCTGGGCGTCGGTAATGCGTCCGTCATCCAGAATCTGCAGAAGGATGTTCATCACATCCGGATGGGCCTTTTCAATCTCGTCGAAGAGCACCACGCTGTAAGGCTTGCGGCGTATCTTCTCGG
>CAZESU010000152.1:0-3112 GCA_964515275.1 uncultured Oscillospiraceae bacterium | reverse complement strand
TCGATCATGCCGCCCAGATGGTCGTTTTTCTCATAAATGGTGACCTTGTGCCCCCGCTCCGCCGCTGTGATGGCACATTTCATACCGGCAGGACCGCCGCCGATGATGGCGATATTCTTGCTCTCTCCTGCTGGGACCGCCAGCTTGTCCACATACTTTTCCGCGCCGAATCGGGGATTCACCACGCAGACGGTAAGCTCGTGGTTGGGACTGTGGCACTTGTTGCAGCGGAGGCAGGGAATGATCTCATCCGCTTTCCCCTCAGAAATCAATGTTCCGTAGTTGGGATTGGAGACATAGGCTCTCGCCATGGACAATAGATCTGCTTTTCCCTCGGCAATCGCCTTTTCGCACTCGTCGGGATCAAAGAAGCCTGCGGAGGCGGCAATTGCCATCTTGACGCCTGCTTTTTTGATGTGCTCTGCCATATACAAGAACGGCGTGGCACTTTTTGCAAAGCCCGTGGGGTGCTGATTGTCCAGCTCCATGGAGCGGATGGTCATAATGTCGATAAGCCCCTCCGCCGCTTTGGCAAAGGCAACGGTGTCGTCCAGGCTCCAACCGTCCGGCTCAATGTCATGTCCGGAAACGGACGCTTCGATGACAAAGTTCTTCCCGCATTTTTCCTTGATACGCTTGCACAGCAGCAGGGAGAAACGAATTCGATTTTCAAAGCTGCCGCCGAATTCATCGGTGCGGCGGTTGGTGATGGGAGAAAGCATTCTTCCCGGCAGCACCATCCGATAGGACATATGGATATAGGTGCCGTCAAAGCCGCAGTCCGCCATATTTTTGCAGAGATCGGAATACTGCTCGATCAGCTCATAGAGCTTTTCTGTGGGAATTTCTGTCTTATCGGAGGTCAAGGTCGCCTTGCTGCCGGGCATCATGCGGATCTGGGGCACATTGGCGGAAACGTCCTGCCCCATTGGCGGAAACATCATCACCACACCATGCGCCTTGGCACCGTAGAAATGCACGGCGTCCGCCATCTGCGCCATATAAATTTTTGCGTCCGGGTCAGAGGCGTCCCAGCCGTTGCCGCCCTTTCGGGGACCAAAGCTGTTGCCGTCGCAGGTGACGATGGCAGCGCCGCCTCTGGCACGCTCGGCGTAGGTGGCGATCAGGCTGTCGGAGGGCCAGTTTTCCCCCGCCTGGGCATGATGGGGCTCGCTGGGCGGGCAGATCATGCGGTTTTTCAAAATGGTATTTCCCACCTGAAGGGGGGAAAGCAAATGAGGATAGTAGGGATTCATGGCAGGCACCTCTTTCTCAATAGTCATAATAGTTTGGCACCTCATTCGCGTATTCCGCACAGAGGGCATCCCAGTCTTTCGGGAGTTTTAGTTTTTTGCAGATGGGACCGCCGTGATCTCCGCCGCCAAGCATTCCGATTCCGAAGCCTACGCCGCCCACCAGCAGAAACAGATGTTCCAGTGACCAGTATTTTCTGGTCGAATGTGTATCCTTTACCGGCAGAGCCACCGTTTTCGGAAGATGGTTGTTTCCGCGTATAAATCGAATATTCAGCCCTGAAGCCGGCCGGCGGGCATATTCCAAAACATAATCCAGAACATTCTGCTTGCTCCATCCGACTTCTGCGAGCTTATCGGCAAACTCCGGCGGCATAACAAAGCAGCAGCCGGGATCAAATCCGTTATCTGTCCCTTCGCACATCCCGGACAGGATGGATTCCGGCTCACGGGATTTGAACGCAAATCGCTCATAGGGCCAGAACATGGTCACTGTCGAATCCTCCGGCGCATAGCCAAAAGAGCAATGGAGGGGCTCCCAGGGGCTATCCTCCTCGTTTTCTCCAAAGCACAGACCAAATCGGGCCTCATGCCCGACTGCTGACAGATCCTCGATTTCATGACGGACACCGCTGATATTCATGATAATATAGGCAATCGCCTTGGAAATGGTAGCGCTGGCCTTATCGTAGCCGCTGAGCAGATTTGCTCCCGTGCTGATCCCTACTGCCTTGCGGATAGGACCATTTAAAATTGCCATAGGTGCCCAGCTGTTGCGGCTGCATGTATATCCCTCCAGATGCAGGGCTGGATCGTCCATGGCTTCTACTGCCGCGATGAGCACAGGCATATAGGTCGGCAGGCAGCCGGCCATAACTGCATTGATGGCGATTTTCTCCACCGTTGCTTTCCCGAGCATGGGCGGCAGCTCCGCCACGACATGATCCGGCGGCAAATCGGTACCCCGCAACATTTCATTGATCGCCTCTCTCGTAGGCGGAATCGCCGGGCTCCCATTGGTCCACCCATGCCGATACAGCCAACTATTGACCTCCGTGAGCGTTCCTGTAAACGTCGCATTGGCATAGCTGCTGTCCTTTATGTAGACTTTCTGTTCCTCCTCCGTCAGGGGCGCGATCATAGCGGAAATGATATTCTCAATCGCGCCTTCCGCAGCCGGGCGGATAATGGTTTCTATCACATTACTTCCCAACTCCGGCAGAATGGACAGATCATGCATAGACGTGGTCACAATTCGTAAATTCGGTACATCCCGCACATGTGCGCCGCGGCGGGCTGTATTGACAAATTCCGGGTCAGCGAGCGTTACAGTGGGAACACCCAGCTTTTCGATATAGGCAACATTATACGCCAAAAACATGGCGCAGGAGCCCATATCCGCGTACAGACAGATAACCAGGTCAACATCCTGGAGCCATTCTTTTAAAACAGGATCAAACTCTGGGTCCTGATAGATCTCACTGCTGTCCTTGCAGTATTGCAAATGCTTAAAGCGGGCGGTAGGATACCGAGCCGCCAGCAGTTTTTCCACCTCCACCGCCAACAGTGGCGAGTGCTGTTTAAAATGAGAAAACAGACCAATGGTCTTTCCGTCGATGGTATTCGGATGGGGAAGCAGCGGCAGGGTCTCCTTACTATTGGTCTCACCCCAAGGGCTATAAACGGTATATTGCATATGTTCCTCCTTCATAGCTTGCTGTGTGAGTAGGGCAGTTGGGCCGTGGACAGTGCGTCAAACCGCACAAGATGGATCCCTGCTTTTCCGCTTGCCAGCAGATAGCCCTCCCGGGTCCCGGGCTTGATGGCCAGATTGGGAGAATTGTCATATTTCCCGGTCA
>CAZESU010000151.1:0-3115 GCA_964515275.1 uncultured Oscillospiraceae bacterium | reverse complement strand
CTGTGCAACGAGCACGACCTGACCGTGAACAAGCTGAGTACCATCAGCGGCGTGACGCAGTCGACGGTCAACAACATCGTCAGCGGACGCAACAACAGCGCTACCGTGTCAACGGTCAAAAAGCTGTGCGACGGTCTCGGCATTACGATCACGGACTTCTTTACTTCGGAGCTGTTTCAGAATTTGGAGCAGGAAGTGAAGTGACAGAAGAAGCTCCGCAGCAGGCATTTCTATCTTGCCTGCTGCGGAGCTTCTTATTCCCCGAGGATGTCCAGCATAATTTGTGCGCCCATGCGAAAGCCTTTGCTGAAGGTTTGGCAGTCGGTCAGAACCATTACCTCCCGCTGTGCCGTCTGGTATTTTTCAAAGACTTTTTTCCCTTCCTCACTCAGCATGGCATCTAATTTCTCCTCTACCTCAACCGTCTTATGGAGCGCCTGGGCGTACTCGTCTCCCTGACGGAAACTTTGTTCGTAAGGCTGGATGTTTCCACTCCATAAATCTTCAAGTATATACATGGTTTCTCCTCCTCGCTGTTGGTAGCAAACACAACTACCACAACTTTGTCCAAAAGTCTATCCCTAATTTCACATTTTCTGTTCCCAATTCTGCGTTGGTACATAGTCCTCGTGGTCGTCGATCTTATGTCCCAGCGCGAGTCGCTTCTCTAAGAGCTGCCTGCGGCGTTTGGAGTCGATGCGGATGCCTTGAGGATTGGCCGGAGGCGCGTTGTTCTGAAAGATGCGGGACATGTGGTGCAGCAGTTTCGTAGCGGAGAACAGGATGGACGGATCACGGTACTCATCCGCACGATCAAGTAAATACTGTGCATAGACATTGCCCTGCGCGGCGGAGCGTTCCAGCCAGCGCAGGGCAGTTTCCGTGTCCCGCGGCACCTCGCGCCCTTGCAGGTACAGCTTGCCGAGCGCGTACTGGGCGTATGGGTTTCCGCGCTCGGCGGCAGCGGTGAAGTATTGCAAAGCCACATCCGTATCCTTTTCCACCACGTCTCCGGTGAGGCAGAGCTTTCCCAACCGGTACATGGCATAGCTGTTCCCGTGAGCTGCCGCTCGGTCAAGCCAACCGAGCGCTTCCCAGATACGGTTCTGCTCAAGCAGCATCTTGCCGAGGGCATACGCTGAACCGTCATTCCCTGCCTCCGCGGAGATACGGAACCACTGTTCCGCCTTAGATAGATTCACCGGGACTTCTATGCCGTCCTGGTACAGTTTCCCAAGCCGGTGCGCGGTGAAGGGATGACCCTCTCGCCATAGCCTTTCCAACCTTTCAACAGCAGGGTATTCCGCATGCGCTTCCGGCTCATTAAAGACTTCCTTCATAGACAGAACTTCATCATCAAACGGAATGTCCTGTCTCGGTTCATCATCCATCCGCTCATCTTCAAAGCGATGCACACCCAGGCGAATGTTCTCCGCCTCCCGGATGACTATGTTCTTGATGACGCGGAACTCTTTCTGTTGGGAGAGCGGCAGATGCTCACGGGGCTTATCCTTGTAGTAGCGTTCCAGTTCATCGCGGAGCTCGTTCCATGATTCGTAACATGCAGCGACCTCTGGCTGTCTGGCAAGCTCGTCCACGATGCTGTCCACGATTTGCTTCGTCTCTTTGCGAAGATAACCATACTGCTTCTTGCCTTTTGCGCTCTCCAGTGCGGTGACCAGCTCCTGCATCTTCCGCTCGATCACGGGGCTGATCCATATCCGGCTTTGCATTTTCTGAATCAGTTCCCGCATTGTGTCCTGCGCCTGGGCGGTCAACTCTTTGTAGGAGAGATCCTTTCGAACATACAGGTTTTGCAGCTCATCTTTGAAAATGTCGTTGGTCATCACAGAGCGAAGACTATCGAGCCCATCTTTACTGAGATAGCCCTTTCTTGGATCAAGGCTCCACAGCATCATGTGAATGTGCGGGTGCTGGCCTTCATCATGAAAGGCAGCATACCAACGCAGATGCTTTGGAGGGATCTTGAGCGCCTCGGCCAGATCTGACTGATGCGAAATTACAAGATCGCGCCAGCTCTCCGCGCTGTCATAGCCGAGGCGGGCGGCATCTTCCCGACGCAGAGAATAGATCAGCGTCCAGACATAGCCGGTGTGCGGCTCCAGTTCTTTTATCGCTGCATCCAGATTTGCCGCGCCCTCCTCACCGAACAGTCCATGCTCACCCTGCTTTTCCACACGGGGACGGGTAGCGATGTACTTCATGTAGATGTCGCCGTCCTGCATTGTGTGCGCGTTGCCGTCGATGGCGGAAGAGATAAAGGCGGAGGCCGCGCGCAGCGACGGGGACGAAAGATAGTCCTGGTACTCAAAAGAATTTTGCTCATCCGGGAAGTCTCGCAGTAGATTTGCTATCAACTCTTTCTGCTTTTTCGTGACCGGGCCGTCACTTTGAATGATCTCCACACCTTCGCGCGTGGCAATGTACTTCATGTAACGCTTGGCTCGGCCCGCCTTGATGTATCCGCTTTTCTGTATGAGCTTGGACATGGCTTACAGAGACTTCTGGAAGATCAGGTCATCCTTGAACGAGATCTTGCCGTTGGTCTGCTGCACCTCCCGGACACTTCGGCCACGCAGTTTCTCGTAGGTCAGCACATCCATGTCCGTGTCGGCGGCGAGGATGTGGTTGCCGATGTTGTTCTCGACCGCCAGCTTGAAGAGCTGCCTGCCGATGCGGTCTCCAAACATACCGAGCGTGCCTTGCAGCATCGAACTGAGAATGCGAGGCAGATAGTATTCAGCGTGCTGGGCGTGGAGATAGCCGCTGTAGAACAGAATAGACTTCTCCACGAACTCGCTCATGCTGCTGCAATTATCTTCCTTGCAGCAGCTCATAACTATTTCCTTTGTCTCTGGCGCTAAATAAATCGTCAATTTGCTTTTATCTGTCAAATACCTGAAACCTCCTTCTAAATGGGCGATTGTCGCCACCTTTTTCCTTGAACAACCGGGCTTTTTCCGCAAAGGTGACCACACGGGGGGTCAACACAGGGGTGAAAAGTCTCCACCATGAAAAGCCGGGAACTGCCCGCACTGCGGGCAGAAGTGAGCGGGGCGGCGTCCGAATGACGCCACCCCTTTGTCCTGCCTCG
>CAZESU010000150.1:0-3308 GCA_964515275.1 uncultured Oscillospiraceae bacterium | reverse complement strand
TTGAATGGCATTCAAGAGGTCAGCGGTTCGATCCCGCTTATCTCCACCACAAAAGTTAGCTAAGTGCTAATGAAAACACCTAAAATGAAAACATTTTGGGTGTTTTTCTTGTTCCCTTTTGGGGGTATAGCTCGCTTGGGGTATGGCTGTTTTTTAGCACTTTTCTGCTGTTTTTCTTCCTTTTTTCGATATGCAGGCAAGTGAGCTATACCCCCAATTTTAGGCTGAAATGTCCAGCCCATAAAGGAACTGATTCAGGTCAAAATTAAATTCAACATTTAACTTGTAATCCCTGAAAACTTCCACTCGCCGGATCATGCAATTCACAATCATCTTTTTCGCTTCAAAGGTGGCATGGTCGTAGAGGTCAGCCCATGAAATCAGTTCTTCATACTGGCTGGTCAAATGATTCAGAAGCTGCTGTTCGCTCAAAACAGCAGCTTCCGCTTCTTCGTATTGGGTTTGGAGTTTGCTGCACTTTGCCTCGGAGTCTCGGATCAGTCCAGCAAGGGTATCTTGAGAAAAGGCACTCTCCCCTTGAATGCTGCGGACAATTTCTGCTCGGAGTACATTCAGGGTTTCCGTTGCTTTGCTCAGTTCCGCCTTTACCGCCGCCATGTGGGATTTCCGAAGATTCAGTTCCTTGATATATCTCGCCTGAATCAGATCATTCTTGGAGAGTCCCTTCATTTTGCGGAAGATCTCCCGAATCATCTTATCGATAATACCATCCAGAATATGCATGGTATATCCGGTAGGGCCGTCACACTCCGTCTGCTTTCTGGTCTTGCCATAGCAGACATACCGAATTCGAGGCGTTTTGTCCATAGAACCATCCCGCAGGCGGCGATACTTTCCACTGGTGGTAAGATTCAGCCTTGCGCCGCAGTGACCGCAACACATTGCCGGATAGCAGAGACTGCCCCCTGGTGTTCTGCGGAACCGTAGGATTCTCCTTTGCGTGTTTCGCCCGTTCCTCTCGGATTTTCTGGGCGGTTTCGTACTGCTGGGGAGAGATGATTTGCAATTCCGGCAGGATTTCAGAGCGGCTGTCACCGGAGCGGAGCACCCCGGTATAAGTAAGGTTGCACAGAATCCCTCGAATGGAAGCTGGATGCCAGTTCTTTCCAGAGCGGGCATGATAGCCATGACGATTCAGATAAGTTGCAATCCGCTGGGCACCATAGCCCTCGATGGTGTACTTGTCAAAGATCAGACGGACAACAGCAGCTTCTTCCTCGTTAATTTGCAGGTCAAGAAGCTCGTGCTTTTTCTTATTGAGCCGTCCACTTTTCACCAGATCGTAGCCATAGGCAGCAAAGCCGCCCTTAAAGTGACCGGCTTCCACAAGCTGTCCCAGGCTGGTACGGGTGCGGATGGAGGTTTTCTCACTTTCCCCATCGGCCTGCCAGAAGCGGATGTAGTTCAGCAGCTTGTCCGTGTGGTTATCGAACCGCTGCTCCCCTTCCTGGGTGCTCCAAACCTGGATACTCCTTTCATCTTCTGAAAGGGGTATCTTTGTATGGGATGTGGAATTGTCAAGGTGCATATCCTCATTATACCCGCAGTTCCCGGAATCCGCAATAGTAAAAGCGGAATTCATCAAAATATCCCGAATCCTGAAAAAGGTTTCCGGGATAGGTTGCTTGGAAAAGGTGGCGTTGATCTCGTGCCCATCCACCTGAAAAGTTCTTTTGATACAGTCTGTTATACGCAGTTCCTCCCTGTTCGCTTCCCAATTCCTCCGTTGGAAACATAGAGCATTTTCCTCCGGATGGGAGCGACCTCACGATAAATTTTTGATGTTGTTGATTTCATAATGAATACTCCTTTTTCAGTTGTCATTTTGAGATTTCTAAAGCCGACCAATAATCAATCAGCGGCTCACCGTCTCCTTTTGCTTTTTCCCCTTGGTCACGGCTTCCTGCGTCTGCCGGGCAGCTTCTACCACACGGTCAAAGACCTGCTCGCCCATATGCTTTCGGAGCAAATGATAATCAGACAGTTCCCTGTTCATCTGCACCTCCCGGTTTTCCGATTCGCTCAGACGGTTCTGGAGCCGCTCAATCTGCCCGGTAAGGCTTTCATTGCGGCGAAGCAGCTGCCGGCATTTCTCTTTCAGGCTGACACACTGGGTATACAGTTTTAGAAGCAGCTTACCGAAGTGCGCCATCATAGGGATGATCCGAGATCGGTAACCTTTGGCGGATTCCAGCGGTGTGGGTGCAGGGAGCCATTCGTCCGGCGGACGGATAAATTCGGTAGCATACTTTTCTGCATTCTTCATTCCAGCCGATAAGACTTTGTACTGCTCCTGAATGGTATCCCGGTTCTGCTTGACGACATCCAACTCCGCTTCTGTGGTGCTCAGCCTGTCCGCAGCAGTTTCCAAATTAGAGATAAGTGTTTCCATGTCATTCTGTTTTTCACTGACCGCCTCCCGAAGCGCATCCAGCCGTTGGGCTTCCTGTGCTACCTTGAACTGAGTCACCGTCAGATGTTCCTCGGTGCTGCCGCGCTCACCACGTTCCACATCGGTAAACCCAGCGGCACGCATGGCGTTGAAGAAATTATCTTGGAGAATGCTATAGGATTTTTTCAGAACTGGCTTGCCTTTTGCGGTGAGCATCGGCGTACCGTCCTCATTCAGTGCGGGTTTGGATATCCATTTTTTACTGCTGCTGACCTGGACGATGGTTTCCTTGACTTTGCCCACCAAGGATTTGTCCTTGCATCGCTTCGACCAGAGAACTTGTTTCTCTACCACCGGGATGTAAACCACATGAAGGTGGTAATGGAAAACGTCCTGACCCAGCGCTTCGGATATGGCCCGGTTGCGCTCATCGGCATGCATCACAGCGGAGAGGATGTACTGCTCACCGCCCACGATCTCCACGGCGGCTTTGTAGGCATCGGCATAGAACTGCTTGGCAAATTCATAGCCGCCGTGGTTGTAGAAGTAGGCAGAGTTTACATCGAAGATCAGCTCACCATAGAGGTTAGCATCCTCTTTTAGACCACGGGTAGAAATGATGCCATCGGTTTTCATCTGCTCAAACATTTCTGAATAACTGCCGGTTGGAGTCTTGAAATGGACATTGTAGGAAAGTCGCTCCGGTACAATATCCTGGTTGGTATAGGATTCCTTTTCCCGCTCATTGTGGCGCTGGGCATTGGCAATTTTGGAAGCGGTCAGGTTTACATTTCTTGCTACGGTACGGTCAATACCGTCATTTCTTGCCATAGGCTTCTCCCTTGTGGTCAGCACAAGCTGTCTGCGGTAAAAACCATCGCTGCGGTCATAAAGT
>CAZESU010000149.1:0-3313 GCA_964515275.1 uncultured Oscillospiraceae bacterium | reverse complement strand
GGCAAGAAGGGCTCCATCACCATGATCCCCATTCTGACCATGCCCGAGGACGACAAGACCCATCCCATCCCCGACCTGACCGGCTACATCACCGAGGGTCAGATCATCCTCAGCCGTGAACTGCACCGCAAGGGCATCGTTCCTCCTGTGGACGTTCTGCCTTCCCTGAGCCGTCTGAAGGATAAGGGCATCGGCGTCGGCAAGACCCGTGAGGATCACTCCGGCACCATGAACCAGCTCTTCGCCGCATACTCCCGCGGCAAGGATGCCAAGGAACTGATGACCATTCTGGGTGAAGCGGCTTTGTCCGATGACGACAAGCTGTTCGCAAAGTTTGCCGACGAGTTCGAAAAACGCTATGTAAGCCAGGGCAACAACACCAACCGCAGCATTCAGGAGACCCTGGATCTGGGCTGGGAACTGCTGAGTATCCTGCCCAAGCGCGAACTGAAGCGTATCAAACCCGAATTTATCGAAAAGTATATGCCCAAGAAGGTATGACCCAATTTATCTTTTCATGGAGGTGATGCTTTTTGGCAGGTACTGCAATAACCCCGACCAGAATGGTGCTCAACCAGCTCAAAGGCAGACTGAAAACCGCCCGCCGCGGTCACAAGCTGCTGAAAGATAAACGCGATGAACTGATGCGCCAGTTTATGGACGTGGTAAAGCTCAATAAGCAGCTCCGTACCCGCGTTGAGGAAGGGCTTACCGCCGCTTTCTCCTCTCTGCAGGTGGCAAGCGCCATTATGTCTCCGGAAATGCTGGAGCAGGCGCTTTTGTACCCCAGGCAGAGCGTGGAGCTGGGGCTTGAGTATAAAAACATCATGAGCGTCAACGTACCCCGTTACAGCTTCCATACCAAAAACAACGACCCTTCTGAGATTTATCCCTACGGCTTTGCCCAGACCTCCGGTGAGCTGGACGATGCGCTGGATAAGATGGCCCGTGTGTTTGAGGATATGCTGGAGCTGGCACAGGTGGAAAAGACCATGCAGCTTCTGGCGGAGGAGATTGAAAAGACCCGTCGGCGCGTGAATGCGCTGGAGTACGTTATGATACCCGAGCTTGAGGGCAACATCAAGTATATTGCCATGAAGCTGGAGGAGAACGAGAACTCCACCAAGGTGCGTCTGCTCAAGGTGAAGGAAATGGTCCTTCAGGACGCCCATCACTACAAGCAATAAAAGCCAAATAAGCGAAAAAAACCACCCATGGGATTTTCTCATGGGTGGTTTTCATGATAGGCTCCCCTGAAAGAGGGTGTGCTTATCTGAAGCTCAAACAATCAATCCGCCGCCCAGAACCCGGTCGCCGTCGTACAGTACGGCGGACTGACCGGCGGCAGGGGCGCGTACAGGCTCATCGCAGAGAATGGTTACGCGGTCACCCTCAGGATAGACCGTGCAGGGCGGGTTTTCCCACTTGGTATGACGCACCCGGACACTGGCGCGGATGGGTTCCACCGGGCGGTCGATCTGCCAGTTGAAGGATCGGGCGTGTACCTCCGTTTTAAAAAGCTCTTCCCACAGGGCAAGCTCGATGGTGTTGGCGCTTGGGTTGATGCGGGAGATATACAGCTTTCTCCCGTCAAAAAGCCCCGGGCGGCGCTGCCCCACAGTGTAGCGGTGTATACCCTCGTGGCGGCCGATGACCTCTCCGTGGAAAATAAAGTCTCCGGGAGGGGGCATCTGAGCCCGGCGGGACAGCCAGCCGATATAGTCCTTGTCCGGGATAAAGCAGATCTCCATACTGTCCGGCTTGTGGGCCACGGGCAGGTCAAATTCCTCCGCCATGGTCCGCACCTCTTTCTTCTCATAGGCACCCAGGGGCAGGATCAGCCGCGACACCTGTTCCCGGGTCAGCCGGCAGAGCATGTAGCTCTGGTCATTGGAAGGCATGCCTTTGAAGAGCATACCGTTTTCTGCTCTGGCATAGTGCCCGGTGGCAATATGCTCCGCGTCGATGCGGTCAGCCTCGGCAAGGAGATTTTTAAATTTCACGCGGGGATTGCAGATGATACAGGGGTTTGGCGTTTCACCCCGCAGATAACAGTCCGTGAAGGGACGGCAGACCTGCTCCTCCAGCTCCGCCTTTACATCCAGCACCCGAAGGGGGATGCCCATGACCTCCGCCGTGCTCTCAGCACAGTGCCGTGCGGCTTCATCGGCGTTATCCAGATACAGGCCGTACACCTGAAAGCCTGCATCTTGCAGAAGCTTTGCGGAAACCGCAGAGTCCACTCCGCCGGAAAATCCCAGAACGATTCTGCTCATCTTTTGCTCTCCATGTATATCATCAAAACGGAAATATCCGCCGGGGATACGCCGGAGATGCGGCTGGCCTGACCAAAGTTTTCCGGTCGGATCTTTTTCAGCTTCTCTCTTGCCTCCAGCCGCAGACCGGTGATCTTGTCGTAATCGATATCCGCCGGCAGCCGGTGGCTCTCCATCCGGGTAAATTCCTCCACCTGCTTCAGCTGCCGCTTGATATAGCCCTCATACTTCAGGTTGATCTCTGCCTGGGCGGTAATGGCCTTGGCAAGTGCAGGCCTGTCCGCATCAAAAGGGGATAGGTCCGCGTAGCTGACTTGGGGACGGCGGATCAGATCCGCAAGGGAAACGCCGGTAGAGACCTTTGCCGTGCCGCGGCTTTCCAGCAGGGCGTTCAGCTCCTCCGTGGGGGCCAGATGGCAGCTTTCAAGCCGCTTAATCTCCTTGTTTACGGCAGCGTATTTATCCAGCACGGCCTGGTGCCGTTCGGGACTGACAAGTCCGATACGCCGTCCGATGCCGCTGAGCCGCTGGTCGGCGTTGTCCTGCCGGTGCAGCAGGCGGTATTCACTGCGGGAGGTCATCATGCGGTAGGGCTCGTTGGTGCCCTTGGTCACAAGGTCGTCAATCAGCGTACCGATATAACCGTCGCTGCGGCGCAGGATCAAAGGCTCCTGCCCGTTCAGTTTCAAAGCGGCGTTCACTCCCGCCACAAAGCCCTGTACCGCCGCTTCCTCGTAGCCGGAGGAGCCGTTGAACTGCCCGGCGCCGTAAAGCCCTTTGATCTTCTTGCATTCCAGCGTGGGGTACAGCTCAGTGGGGTCGATGCAGTCGTATTCGATGGCGTAGGCGCAGCGGGTCATCTCTGCCTGCTCAAGGCCCGGAATGGTGTGCAGCATCTGCACCTGTATCTCCTCGGGCATGGAGGAAGAGAATCCCTGAATATAGAGCTCCTCGGTTTCAAGCCCCATAGGCTCCACAAAAAGCTGGTGCCGGGGCTTGTCCGCAAAGGTCATGACCTTGGTCTCAATGCTGGGGCA
>CAZESU010000148.1:0-3373 GCA_964515275.1 uncultured Oscillospiraceae bacterium | reverse complement strand
GAAAACGGCGACCTTTGTCGTGTGGGCGCACTGGTCGGAGATGATGAGCGCAAGGATTGTAAACAACTCGTCGTTCTTCTGCGTGATTCCCAGAGCGCGATACTTTTCCTTGCCAAACGGCACCCCGTATTTCTTGAAGGCGTTTGCGGCCGCTTCAAAAGTCAGCTCCTGCTCCATAGAGCGCATTTCCTCAAACGTATCGCCGTCGCTCTCCTTGATCATCTGGCGAATCTGATCGGGGGACGCCGGTACGCTGGAGGTGCCCTGACGCACGTAAACGCCGCTGGGCCTTAGGCCTTTTCCTTTGAGGTAGTAAGGCTTGTTGGAGCCCTCGCTTACCGTAATGCGCACGACCTTGTTCTCCTGGATCGTGAAGCGCACAAACATTGTGACATCCGGCATAATCGCATCACGGATGCCATTGGTGATACTGGTATATTCCTGATCCACATCAGTCAGTCCGACAGCGTTGCCGTTGTTGTCGATGCCAACGTATACAATGCCTCCGTCCGTATTGGCGAAGGCAATTACTTCTTTATAGATATCCTCGGTAAACTGAGATTTAAATTCGATGTTCTCGGTCTCAAAATACATCGGAGCGCCTCCTCATAAGAAGTCTAGCTATATTATACTCATTATACTCGCAAAATTCGCATTGTCAACCGGAACAAGTGAATTTTCGGTGAATATTTGCTTATTCAATGCGAACAGCCGGCGTGTTCGCCCGATAAAACGGGTATGGCTCGTATCTGAAAGCATAAAAGAACCTCCTCTGCGCTAGCAAAGGAGGCCCTAGTTTACAACTTGGAGCAGACAGCTTTATAGCGTTACGATATGCAGCTCGAGCAGCAAAAGATCGCATATCCACTTTTCAATGGATTTTGACGCTTTAAATACACACTTTTCAATAGAAAAACAGGCTGTAAAAACACACTTTTCAAATTATGCCTCTGATTCTACCTCTCCAAGAAGCTCTCAAACGTGGCGTCGTCGCTCATAAAAGCATTCGTCATGAGCAGTGCCGGCCGGACAAGCTGAATGGCCGTATTCTGACGCCAGACGGTCTGCGCATCATCTCTGTGAGCCTGGACAATGATCCGGAGGGGATCGGCCTCCAAATTCTGGAGATGCCGGCCAATCTTAGAAGTGAAGGAACCGCGCGGCAATACTCGAAAAGCAGACACCGAGCCACTGAATTCATCAGCGGCTCGCTGCCTGTAGCTACATGCCAACATTTCCGGTAACGGCAATATACTAATAAATCAGATCGCTTCGCCAGTTGATTTTTGCCGATAATGTGCTATACTATATCCAGGATTGGAGGTGCAGTATAAGATGGTTTTTATCTCTGTTTCAGAGGCTGCAAAAAGGTGGGGCGTTTCTGAACGCAGCGTGCGGAATTACTGTGCCCAAGGCAGAATCGCCGGGGCTTTTTTGACGGGAAAGACCTGGAACATTCCCACAACCGCCGAAAAGCCCGACCGCCTCAATAAGCATGTAGACATGCCGAAAACGCTGCTCGACGTACTGCGGGCAGAAAAAGCGGCAAAGCTTCATGGAGGAATCTATCATAGAATTCAGATCGACCTGACCTATAACTCCAATCACATCGAGGGCAGCCGGCTGACCCATGACCAGACGCGCTTTATCTTTGAAACGAACACGATCGGCATGTCTGACGGTGCGGTTAAGGTCGATGATGTTGTGGAGACCGCCAATCATTTTAAGTGTATTGATATGGTCATAGACAGCGCCGCCCATGTACTCAGCGAAGCCTTCATCAAGCAGCTACATGCAACGCTGAAAAGCGGAACGTCCGACTCCCGCCAGGACTGGTTTGTCGTAGGCGATTATAAAAAGCTTCCGAATGAGGTCGGCGGAATGGATACCGCCCAGCCGGAAGAGGTTGCTTCACAGATGAAAAAGCTGCTGTCAGAATACAACGCCAATAAGGAAAAGACCTTCGATGATCTGCTTGATTTTCACTACCGTTTTGAGCGGATTCACCCATTTCAAGACGGCAACGGCAGAGTTGGTCGGCTGATTCTGTTCAAGGAATGCCTGCGAAACAACATAGTTCCGTTTATCATCGACGAGGACACGAAGCTGTTTTACTATCGCGGCCTGAAGGAATGGGAACGGCAGCGAGGTTATCTGCGAGACACATGCCTGGCGACGCAGGATAAGTTTAAGAAGTATCTGGACTATTTTAGGATACCGTATGAGAATTGAGCATACTTGTGCATTACAAAGGTAAGGTGATCGAACGACCTACAAACGTATTTCCGATATGACACCGACAGAATTTGAAAGATGCTGTTTGGATATTCTATCCAGTTATGCTGAGGAGGAACACTTAAACGGATTCGAAATCACGCACAATAAGATAATAAAGGCGTCAGATGGAAGATACCAGATTGATGTGTATGCCGAATTCACGGCTGTGGGGGCTCGGTTTAAGATATTATGTGAGTGTAAAAAAAACAAAAACCGCGTTGGTAGGGAGAAGATTGCGGTTTTACATCGGAAACTAGATAGCATCGGGGCCCAGAAAGGTATTCTTATTTCAACAAGTGACTTTCAAAGCGGCGCACTCGAATATGCCAAGGCGCACGGGATTGCCTTGATTAAAGCTGAAGATTATCATTTTTGAATACCTTTCCCACTCCAACGGGCAACCAGAAAATGACGAGGATCCATTTCTTTATGCTGAAAAGCACATGCCGACTTATGTCGGTTTGGACTGCACAGTCAATTCGAGCGAACCTCGCAAAGTGTTCCCAACAAGAGCAATGATAAGGGAATTGCTTCTTGAAGAGAACAGAAGAATTGGCGAAGCGATGGGGATTGAATTAGATATTGATAAGCTTTTTAAATAGCTATATAACAAGGTTAGATCGTGATAATCAGAAAGAGCGAGGGGCTTTTGCCTCCCGCTCAGTTTGGTAGAGCCATTTACTTTTTCTGCCAACCGTTTCCGGACTTCTGCGTAGGTGACAATCTGTCACCGGGATCAATGTGGACAATTCTAGGATCATCCACTTTCCCGCCACGAGGGCCTACTTCAACATAAGTTCCTGGACACTGGTTGTCAGTGCCGGGTTTAATAGGTTTTGCCATTCGGTGTACCTCCTTCATTTGAAGATACATGCATTATACCATATATATGGTTAAATGTCAAATATAGGCACAATATGTTGTGTTCTTGGGGTTGTTATTCCTCCTGAAAGCTCTCAAACGGTGCGTCGTCGCTCAGAAAGGTATCCAACATAACCCGTGCGCCGAGGCGGAAGCCGGTGATGAAGGTGTCCAGCTCGGATTCGCCCATGAATTCGGCGTAGGCGTTACAGAAGCGGAGGAACAGCGCCTTGTT
>CAZESU010000147.1:0-3376 GCA_964515275.1 uncultured Oscillospiraceae bacterium | reverse complement strand
TAAAGTAAAATAAAATTCTGTTGATTTATAAGGAATTTCATGGCACAGCACTGGGGAATCTGATGAATCCTGTGGGTCTACGAGTGGTATGCGCATTCTCGGAAACCCTAACGGCGAGCTTTACTTAGCACAGGCGGCGAATTGCCGGGATTTGGCAGCGCCAATCCCCGCACCGAGGAACGCTATCAATCCGGCAGCTTTACTACTTACTACGGCAAGGTTACTACGGCAAGGCGCAGGCCATCATACGTACAGGTAAAAACAGGCAGGTGCAGATTACGGTATCCGGAGAAAAGTCCGGCAGTAAGACAGTCAGCATAGAAATCTCAAAATATGAAGTTTGATGGCAACCCTGCCGCTCAGCCCCTCTGCTCCAGCTCCTTCACAACTGTATTCACCATGGTCTTGGGCAGTTCCCAGACGGTGCTGATCTCCACCTGGGTGTGCTGTTTCTTTGTAGCTTAGTTTCTCTTCCATCATGCTCTCGATGACCAATTTCTTGAACGCCGGCGTATAGCGTTTGTTTGGTCCTCCATTTGACGTCGTAAATAGAAACAGCGAAGGAGAACGGACCCTATCTGCTCTGGATAATAGAATCCGACCCCCGGGGCTTAGAGTGATTCAGCATGGGCCGAAAAGCTGCCGTCAGTCCACGCACCTGCTGCGTGCATGATACTCTGTTAACGATTACTTGCGCTTCCTTTTAAAGAAGAAGAAAGGTAGTCTCCCGGTACTCTTTACGCTTGTCGGATGCCGAATTATGCCCCGTTTTGCCCCATAATATCGAGGATTGCGAGTAGCTAGGCTGTCCTGCCATGGCAGATAAATAAGAATCTTGTCATTCCAAGACCGCCTTTCTTTTTTAATTTGTCCGAAGCCGCCGGAGCGGTGATTGTTATTACTCTATCATAGTTCCGGCCTTTTGTCATCTGTTTCAGTAAAAAACGCAATATGCCGTTAAAAATACCGGGCGGATGGAAAATCACAGGTTAGTAAGCTTTACCTGCTGAAGTGCAGCCGCTGACCGTAGAAAACTCTCCACCCGGTATTTTTAACGACATATTATTGATGTTGTTTCTTTACAAGACACAAATTTTGGTATAAAATTAAAATACTTTTACCAGAAGGTGGATTAATATTACCATTTTCATCCGGCATTTTATTGTCATGTGCATAATTGGGCGGTTTTTTGGCATAATTAGCATCTTTTTCGGCGTAATTTGTCAAATGGTTGTCAAATTAGGGCTTTACAAAAAGTACGATGCCTCTTAAACTCTACTTATTTTCGATGCTATGGAGGGATCTCTCGGTGAACATCGGCGAGTTCTTTGCAGATATCAGAGTTTGGATGTGGATCAATGACTTCTGTATGTATATCATGTGGTTTCTGGTTCTCAACGGAACGCTCTGTTCGCGCTTTGGTAAAGGCCTTACCTGGGCCTTGGAAATGACTGTTTGCATCGTCGGCACAATAATTGCGCGTTCCCTGCCCTTTATGTCCCCAGTAAGGATTCTGCTCCCATATACGATTTACCTTGTCTTTTTTCTGTGGCTTTTTACGGATCCAAAGCCGAAGGTTTTCTTCTGTTTGCTCATGTTGTTTGTCTGCAACATTCTCATTGAGATGGTAGGCGCGGGGACATATTTCCCGCCTGAGGCCTTGGCAGGAACACCGGAGCTTCTCTCCACCAAAGGGAAACTGCTGTTTTACGGCACCTATACGGTCAGTGGAGCGATGTTTTATTATCTGCTCTATCTGTTTCTTAACCGCTTCCGATATTCGCTCGGTGTCAGGGATTATTTTCTGTTTGCTCTTTTCCCGTTCAGCCAGTTCCTTATGATGTACGGCTGGGTCGAGACGCTGCGCGTCTACGATGGCCCTGAATACACAGTGTATTTTATTGTCGCTATACTCTCCTGTATGGCGGCGGACATTGGGATCTTTCAGGCTGTGCGGCACATTGCCCAGCGGACACAGTTGGAGGTAGAAAACAACCAGCTTGCTTTGCAACTTAAAGCGCAGGAAAAGCATTATACAGACCTGACCGCACAATATGAGAGCATCCGCCGTATGCGGCACGATATTGCAAATCACCTCAATGTTATGCAAAGCCTGCTTGAAAGCGGCCGCAGCAGCGAGGCAGCAGCCTATATCTCGGAGCTCACCGCCCAGCCCTATGATGCGTCCCTTGGACTCTGTGAGCATCCTGTGGTAGACGCCTTCCTGCACAGCAAAATAGCCGAGGCCAAAGCCGTCGATATTGAACTTCGCTGTCAGGTATCCCTTAAAGCCGGCCTTCCCGTCTCCAACGTTGATCTGATCCGCGCCTTCGGCAATCTTCTGGACAACGCGTGTGAGGCTTGCGGCAGTATCTCCGGCGCTGTCGTTGACCTGAAATGCGCGGAATCTCATGGACTTCTTATCATTATCACAGAAAACCCGGCAGCGAATGTGCCCGCAGAGAAACACGGGCGCATACCGGGGCTGGAGCGCGGCGTAGGCACAAGGGTTCTCACTGACTTGGCGCAAAAGTATGACGGCAGCCTGAAGCAGGAGGAGCAGGCCGGTCTTCACAAGACAGAACTGATTTTAAGAATGGGAGCAAATAAAGAATGATACAGATCGCAGTCTGTGATGATGAACCAATACAGCTAAAACGCACCGGGGAAATCCTGGCTCAGGCTGCGGCCTCCTACTCGCCGGAAATTGACCTGTTTTCTGACGGAACTGATCTGCTGAAGGCTATTCAGAATTCCGACTACGCACCCGACCTTGCGGTGCTGGATATTTATATGCCCAAAAGCGACGGTATAGAAATCGCAAAAAGCCTTAACGCACTTCTTCCGGAATGCCGCATAATTTTTCTCACCAGCTATCTTGGCTATGCAATGGATGTATATGAAACCCGGCACAGTTATTTTATTCTGAAGGCCCAGCTTGCCGACAGAATAGACGCAGCTTTGTCAAAGGCTCTTGAGGATATAACGAAGGATTTGCGGCTCAGCTTCCGGGAAGGGCGTACGGTAAAGACCGTTCCGGCGCCGGAGGTGCTGTACCTTGAAAGAAATCTGAAAAAAACAACCATTGTTCTCAGTTCAGGGGGAAAGCATACCACCTACAAAAAAGCTGAAGAACTGCTAAGAGGTGCGGGGGAAGGGATGTTTGTCCAGTGCCATCAGAGCTACTGGGTCAATCTTGAAAGGGTTACAAGCATGGCGGCAGACAGCTTCATTCTGTCAAACGGCGTGGAAATACCAATAAGCCGCAGCCGCAAAAAAGAAGCAAAAGAGGCTTTCTTTGCTCAGCTCGACCGGCAGATCAAATAAAGGCTCTCTGTCAATAGTTGGGGTAGAACAAAAGGAAAAGAGCAAAGAA
>CAZESU010000146.1:0-3538 GCA_964515275.1 uncultured Oscillospiraceae bacterium | reverse complement strand
TTGGTAGATTAGGTATTTCCCAAGTACATATAGATGTAATGATATTTCTCATATGTTTTTCCCCAAAGCGGTTTGAATTATATCAATCCTGATTTGCTTTTCTCACAGCATAAAACAGTATACCTCTAACTTATGACCTTTTCAACCACTAAGCTCTTTGCTAATCTGCTTTCCGACCCATCTCAGCAAAGCCGAGACGGGATTGATTTTCACTGGAGTGATTTCAATGAAAATGGATAAGACAGCTATTACCCCTGCAATCCTGCCAACAATCTGGCCTAATCAGCAAGACTGCACGCTTACAGTTTGAGTGTAAGAACTGTACAAGAAGTTCACCGATAAGTCTGTTGAGGCCGTTGATCTCAAGACCGGTGAAGCCAAAGTCATCCCCTGCGACAGCATTGTCATTGCTTTCGGCACCAAAGCCGTCAACCGGCTCAGGGATTTCCTCGAAGAGAAGTTTGAGGAAGTTGTTGTGGTCGGCGACACCAACACGCCGGACACAATCACCAGCGCAATCCATGACGGTTTCTTTGCTGCACTGGATATCTGATCGAAAAAGTATATCTCCGATTCAAATCTCGAGGATAGATTCCTATGGATAACCGAGCCACCCGGGCAGGCAGAATGATACCAAAATCGGTAAAACTCTGAATGGAAAGGGAGGGTTTTTTAATTTTTATCCCCCTGGGGGGCTTGCGCCCAATTTTCAATAAGTTATAATTATGACAGAAAAAATATAACTGAAATTGAGGTGCGTTTATGCATATGGCAGATGCGCTGCTTGCTCCCGCAGTAGCAGCAACAATGTATGTGGCCTCCGGCGCTGCCGTGGGTGCCTCTGTTCACCAGCTGAAAAAAGATGAAAATACCCAGAAGCTCCCTACAATGGCTGTATCAGCTGCGCTGGTATTTGCCGGTCAGATGATAAACTATACCATTCCCGGCACCGGTTCCTCCGGGCATATGTGCGGCGGTATGCTGCTTTCCGCTCTGCTTGGACCTCAGGCGGGCTTCCTTTCCATGGTGGTTATCCTGACAATTCAATGTCTGTTCTTTGCCGATGGGGGATTGATGGCTTTAGGCGCAAACTGCTGGAATATGGCCTTTTACGGCTGTTTTCTGGGCTTCTACCTGCTGTGGCGGCCGATCATGCGCAGCGGCTGGTTTTCCAGACTGGGTGCGAAAGCGGCCGGCAGGATGAAAATTATCGTTGCTTCCGTTCTCGGCTGTGTGTTCACACTTCAGCTTGGCGCCTTCTCAGTGGTCATTGAAACCTCTCTTTCCGGTATCACTGAGCTGCCTTTCGGCCCCTTCTGCGCACTTATGCTGCCTATTCATCTGGCAATCGGCCTTGTTGAAGGCGTTGTGACAGCCGCAGTGCTCGTGTTTGTCTATGAGTCCCGCCCGGAGCTTATTCAGGAGGTCAATACGGAAGGTGCGGAGCTGTCCGGAAAGAGGTCTCTTAAGACTACGATAGTAGTTCTGGCTCTTGCAGTGGCTGTAGTCGGCGGCGGACTTTCCCTCTTTGCAAGCGCCAATCCCGACGGCCTTGAGTGGGCTCTGTTCGGCAATGCCGAGGCCGGTTACAGCGATAATATGGCGCTGGACGAGGACAGCTTCGGCGTATCCAGCAGCGCGGCGGATACGGCAGCTTCCGTTCAGGAGAAAACCGCGTTCCTGCCGGACTATTCTTTCGCAGACAGCGACAGCGCGGCGGGTACTTCGGTCTCCGGCCTTGTAGGCTCTGCCATGGTGGCGGCGGTTGCCATTGTGATCTGTGCGCTGGGCGGTTTCTTCCGAAAGAGAAAAAAGGTAAACGCATAAACCCAATATAAAAATTGAAAAGGGGCATCCAAACGGATGCCCCATTGTGTGCATTTAGGAATTATTATGGATAAGATCAGCCATGCAATAACCGAGCTTCGGGAGATGGACGAGCTGGCGGCGGGGAACACCGCGGTTCACAGGCTCCATCCTCTCTCAAAGCTGCTCATCACAATTCTATATATTTTCATCACCGTGTCTTACAATAAGTATGATCTCAGCGGCATGATCGTCATGGTCCTGTATCCTGTTCTGATGTTTCAGCTCAGCGGACTGTCGGTCAAATTATGCTTTTACAAACTGCGTATCGTACTGCCGCTGGTGTGCGCCGTAGGACTGTTTAACCCTTTTTTTGACCGGGCACCTCTCTTTTATGTGGGAACGTTGGCGGTATCCGGCGGCGTGATCTCGATGATAACACTGATGCTGAAGGGCGTTTTGTGCCTGACGGCCTCTTTTATTCTGGCGGCTACCACTTCCATGGATTCGATCTGCGCGGCCCTGCGAAAGCTGCACGCACCCGGAATGATCGTGACGCTGCTGCTTTTGACTTACCGCTACATCTCCGTAATGATAGAAGAGGTGGCTGTAATGACTGAGGCTTATCACCTGCGCGCCCCCGGCCAGAAAGGAATACACTATTCAGCCTGGGGATCTTTCCTGGGCCAGCTCCTGCTCAGAAGTATGGACAGAGCTGAGGAACTGTATTCCAGCATGCAGCTGAGAGGTTTTCATGGCGAATTTTTTTACGCAGATGCAAAAGCTGCCGATGGGCGGGATGTGCTGTTCACGGTGGTGTGTGCAGCCCTTTTCCTGCTGTTTCGATTTTTCAATGTGGCCCTGTTATTGGGCGGGCTGATCGTATGAGGGTTTCAAAATGATCCGATTTGAACATGTGTCATTTGAATATGAAAAAGGCTGCCCGGTCCTGCGGGATCTGAGCTTTACCATTGCCGACGGGGAGTCCGTTGGCCTTATTGGGGCAAACGGGGCCGGGAAATCCACGCTCATGAAGGTGCTGCTGGGGCTGCTGCCCTGCCAGGGACAAGTCTCAGTGGACGGATTAACGGTCAACAGGGAAAACCTGAAGGAGATCAGGAGAAAACTGGGCTTTGTCCTGCAAAATTCCGACAACCAGATGTTTATGCCCACAGTCTATGAAGACATGATGTTTGCTCCGCTGAATTACGGCATGGACAGACAGACGGCGGAAGCAAAGGTGGATGCGACCCTTGAACAGCTTGGGATGACCGAACTGAAACACCGGTATAATCACAAGATATCCGGCGGAGAGAAACGTATGGCAGCCATTGCGACCATTCTGGCCATGGAGCCGGAGACCATATTAATGGACGAGCCTACCTCCGCACTGGATCCGGTCAACCGCAGGATCATTATCAATACGATAAACTCCCTGACCAATACGAAGCTGATCACTTCTCACGACCTGGATATGATCCTGGACACCTGCAGCCGGGTTATCCTCCTCTCCAACGGCACCATCGCCGCAGACGGAGATGCGGATACCATATTGCGGAACAAGGCGCTTCTGGAGGCGAACAGAATGGAGCTGCCGCTCTGCTTTTCCGGTCGCAGATAAAGCCCATGACTATGCTATACAAGTTCTTATTAAAACGGTTTTTAACCGTTTTAATAAGTTTTAGTATGAAGAGGCGTTGAGATAAAAATCATGCGTTCTGCTGACGGCACT
>CAZESU010000145.1:0-3549 GCA_964515275.1 uncultured Oscillospiraceae bacterium | reverse complement strand
CCACAACCGTTTCGCCGGTTGCCAGTATTCACATCATTCTTTATGCAAGACTCTCGTTACTTATTTACGGAAACGATCTCGATTTCATCGCCTTTCAGCGGTCCGGCTGTTATCTTCAGACTTTTCAGCCTGAACTCATCGCAGAGCCTGCCGATATTCTGCCGGTGCTGCCCCACCATCTGGGACACTTTGGAGCCGTTCACCGCCAGCACCACCGCACTGTCCGGGGCAATCCCCTGCAGAAGCTGCCGCGCCTTTTCGTACAGAATGCGGCTTTTCACCAGTTCCCCCAGCGCCGGGTGGTAGGCACCGCCTGCGGCCGCGCCGCCGGACAGCTCGTCCGTCGGGTTCAGGCCAAGGCGGATTACCGGAATATGCGCCTCATCAAACACAGGCAGCAGCTTTGCGCAGCAGCGCACCGCATCCTCCACCGTGTGTTCCTGATATCTGCCGCTGCGCCACAGGTCGTAAAGGGCGGTATCCCGAACGATGACCGTGGGATAAATCCGCACCCCGTCGGGCTTCAGCGCGGCGATGCGCCGGGCGGTATCCAGACTGCGCTCATCCGTATCTCCGGGAAGACCGGTCATCATCTGGAGGATCAGCCGAAAGCCCGCCGCCCTGATCATACGGGAGGAATCCTCCACGTCCTTTGCCGTGTGGCCCCTGCCTGAAAGGAGCAGAACCTCATCATTCAGTGACTGGGCGCCAAGCTCTATGGTCTCAACGCCGTATTCTCTCAGCCTGCGCAGGATAGCGCCGTCAATGGCATCGGGCCGGGTGGAGAGGCGGATGGAATCGATCTCTCCGCTGTCCAGAAATTCCTTTGCTGCAGACAAAAGGGCTATCTGCTCCGCTGCCGGTATGGCAGTGAAGCTGCCCCCATAAAAGGCCAGTTGCCGCTTTGCCCCGTTTTGGGGCAAGGCGGCTGCCTGTTCCATTGCTTCTTTTACTGTCTGCGCCGTGGCGGGTTGCTGTGCGCCGGAGATGCGGCGCTGATTGCAGAAAACGCAGTCGTTGGGACAGCCCAGATGGGGCACGAAAACGGGGATAATGCTCTCTCTGGCGCTCATTTGCGCAGTGCCTCCAATGCCCTGCAGGCGGCCATCTGCTCCGCTTCCTTCTTGGTGCGCCCGCTGCCCTCTCCCGCCGGCTGCCCGTTGATGGACACCCGGAAAGTGAACAGCTTATTGTGGTCCGGGCCGGACTCTGCTACCATCTCGTAGCTGATGTGCTGCCCGCTCTTTTTCTGTACCAGCTCCTGCAGCTCGGTCTTAAAGTCCGCCGAGCGGTGGGTCTCAGTGATCTCCACGTTATTGAGCACATGGGACAGGATGAACGCTCTCGCCCTGTCCAGTCCGCCGTCAAGGTACATGGCGGCGATGATGGACTCCACCATATCCGCAAGGATGGAAGGGCGCTCCCGCCCGCCGGTGTGCTCCTCGCCCTTGCCAAGGCGCATATAGGCGCCAAGACCCAGCTCCAGAGCCGCCTTGTGAAGGCTTGCCTCGCACACCAGTTCCGCTCGCAGCCTCGTCATCTTTCCCTCGGGCAGTTTGGGCTCGTGGTGGTAGAGGAAGTCCGCCGTCACCAGTCCCAGAATGGAGTCCCCAAGAAATTCAAGCCGCTCATAGCTCTGACAGCCCGGGTCATGCCGCTCATTTGCATAGGAGCTGTGGGTAAGTGCGGTCTCCAGCAGGTTCCGGTTTTGAAAGCTGTATCCGATTTTTTTCTCAAGCCTCTCCATTTGCTTCGGTGCTTATCCTCATGTAGTCAATGTTATTTTCAATATCTCCGATGATGCCGGAGTCTGCAAATGCCACCGCCTGACGAACAGCGGCAAACAGGCTGTCCGCATTGGAGGAGCCATGGGCCTTGATGACAGGCTTGCTGATTCCCACAAGAGCGGTGCCGCCCACTTCGTTTACGTCCATGGACTTCTTCATGATGGCAAGGTCATTTTTCAGCACCGCAGCAGCCAGCTTGTTCCTGGTGCTCTTATAGAACACGCCCTTGAGTTGCTTCATCATATATTTGATCACGCCTTCGGTGGTCTTGAGCAGGACGTTTCCGGTAAAGCCGTCCGTCACCACCACGTCCACCTTTCCGACAAACATGTCGGTACCCTCGATATTTCCGACAAAGCAGATGCGTCCCTCCGCATCCGCCTTTTTCAGCAGAGCAAAGACCTGGTGCTGCAGGGTGCCGCCCTTGGTGTCCTCCGCGCCCACGTTGAGCAGGCCCACTCTGGGCATCTCGCAGCCCATGATCTTCTTTGCGTAAAAGCTGCCCATAAAGGCAAACTGGAGCAGGTATTCGGCGGTGCACTCCACGTTTGCGCCGCAGTCGATGAGCATGACACCATGCTCGCCTGCGGGCAGCACGGGGGCCAGAGCCGCCCTGCGGATGCCCCGGATACGCTTTACGGTGAGCGTGGCCCCGGTCAGCAGCGCGCCGGTGCTTCCGGCGGAGACCACGGCATCGCCCTTCCCCTCCTTGAGCAGGCTGAGCGCCACTGCCATGGAGGAGTCTTTTTTCCGCCGGGTGGCAGTGCTGGGGTCGTCCTCCATGGTGACGACCTCGCGGGCGTCCACCACTTCGATATCCCTGCAGTTTTCCGCCTCCAGGCAGGCATTCACATCTTCTATCCGTCCTACCAGCGTGATATCAACGCCAAGCCGGCGCTTTGCCATAACTGCGCCTTTTACGATCTCGGCAGGGGCGTTATCGCCGCCCATTGCATCAATGATGATCCTCAACTTTAAATACCTCCTCTTCCAGCAGCCTGTCTATGATCTCAAGGGAACGGGCGGAGATCGCCGCGTTCTTGTTTCTCTTTCCCTTTACACGGTGTTCAAGAGGTGCGATGATGCCGAAATTGATGTTCATAGGCTGGAAATCGCCCACGCTTCCACCGGAGATATACAGACCCAGCGCGCCGATAGCGGTCTCCTGAGGGAAGTTCACCGGGGGCATGCCCAGAACTCGCGCTGCGGTCTCAATGCCCACCAGCATGCCGGAGGCAGAGGACTCCACATAGCCCTCTACACCGGTCATCTGACCGGCAAAGCTGATTCTGGGTTCGGTTCTCAGCCGGTAATACCGGTCAAGGAGGTTCGGGCTGTTGATATATGTATTGCGGTGCATCACGCCGTAGCGGACAAACTCCGCATTCTTCAGCGCGGGTATCATGGTAAATACCCTCTTCTGTTCCCCCCAGGTCAGATGGGTCTGAAAGCCCACCATGTTGTAAATGGTGCCGTCCGCATTGTCCTGACGGAGCTGAACAACGGCGTAATTTTCCTTTCCGGTTCTGGGGTCGATCAGTCCCACAGGCTTCAGGGGGCCATAGCGCAGGGTGTCCACACCCCGTCGGGCCATGACCTCCACAGGCATGCAGCCTTCAAACACGCCGCCGTCGTCAAAGCCGTGTATCGGCGCCTCCTTGGCGGAGACCAGCTCATTCACAAAGGCCAGATACTCCTCTTTGTCCATGGGGCAGTTTACATAATCCGCCGTTCCCTTGTCATAGCGGGAGGCAAAGAAGGC
>CAZESU010000144.1:0-3650 GCA_964515275.1 uncultured Oscillospiraceae bacterium | reverse complement strand
AAGACAGGCGTTGTCTTAATTCTTGCTTTGCTTGCCAATTTTCTATGGGGCAGCGCCGCGCCGGTGATCAAGATAGGATATGCATTGCTGAACATCAACACGGAGCACATCCCATCGCTTATCCTCTTTGCCGGAATCCGTTTTACGCTGGCAGGCATCTTCGCTGTCCTTCTGGGCAGTTTGTTTGGAGGTCATCTGCTGCTGCCGCAAAAGAGCTCATATCCGAAAATCGGTGTGCTTGCAATGCTCCAGACCGTTATACAGTACATTCTCTTCTATATCGGCTGTGCAAATGCTTCCGGGGTGAAAGTCTCCATTGTGGTGGCGACGAATGTTTTTGTTGGGATTTTGATATCGAGCCTGCTGTACAGGCAGGAAAAGCTCAGCGGCAGAAAGCTCATCGGCTGTGTTATCGGCTTTGCAGGTGTGGTTCTGGTCAATCTTTCCTCCACCGGCGGTATAGATTTTCAGATGTCTCTTGCAGGGGAGGGCTGCATCCTTCTTTCTACCGTAGCTTATGCTTTCTCCTATGTTACCATGAAATCTTACTCCAAAACCGAGGACCCGGTTATGCTCAGCGGCTATCAGTTCATTCTGGGCGGACTTATCATGACGGTCATGGGCCTTGTACTTGGCGGCAGGCTGGGAGAAGTGAATTTCCCTGGACTTCTTTTGCTTTTGTATCTGGCAATGGTTTCTGCCGTTGCCTACAGCGCGTGGAGCCTGCTTATGAAATATAATCCCGTTTCAAGGATTACGGTGTACGGCTTTATGAACCCGGTATTTGGGGTACTGCTGTCTGCCCTGCTGCTGGGAGAGAGCGGTCAGGCCTTCGGCGCAAAGGGACTGATCGCACTTGCACTGGTGTGCATCGGTATACTGGTGGTCAACCGAAAGAAAGCCAACGAAGCATAATTCCAAAAGGGAATACAAAAGCCGTCCCATTTCTGGGACGGCTTTTGCAACGGGATGAAGTTTATTTGCAGCTATGGCATCGGTTACACATCGAGCAGTTTCCGCAGCCAGAACCGCAGTCACAGAAGGAGCGGCCTTTACGCTTATCACGAACCAGCTTAAACACAATGGCACAGACAATCAGGAGAAGAAAGAGGGAAATGAGTATGGTAGCAATATTGGATGCAAGCCATGAAAGCATAGCGCTCACTCCTTTGACTTTAAAGATATTTCAAACATTCACGGGAACTTTATCGCTCAGCCTGTTAGTTTCCTTATAGGGACGGAAGAGCATGTAGACCATATATGCAAGGACAATGACGGCAGCAATCGTGCCGATAACAGAGCCGGCTCCGATGAACCATGCACCAAACTGATATACGATCAGACCCACGGCATAAGCAAAGCCACACTGATAGCCAACTGCGAACCAGGTCCACTTGGGATTGTTCATCTCACGCTTCATCGCACCGATGGCTGCAAAGCAGGGAGCGCAGAGCAGGTTGAACAGCAGGAAGGAGAAACCGGACACACCGTTGAACACGCTTGCCATGTTGGCGTAAACCGAGCCTTCGCCGGCGCTATAAAGGATACCCATGGTGCCAACGATATTCTCCTTGGCCACCAAACCGGTGATAGAGGCCACAGTAGCCTGCCAGTTGCCCCAGCCAAGCGGAGTGAAGATCCATGCAATGCCACGGCCTACGTAGGCCAGAATGCTGGCGTCAATCTGCTCTTCATCAAGCATGGTGAAGGTGCCGTTCACAAAACCGAAGAAGGAGAGGAACCATACAACGATGGTGGACAGAAGGATAATGGTACCGGCTTTCTTGATGAAAGACCAGCCGCGCTCCCACATGGAGCGGAGAACGTTGCTGACAGTAGGCCAGTGATATGCGGGAAGCTCCATAACAAAGGGAGCAGGATCACCGGCAAACATTTTGGTCTTCTTTAGCATGATACCGGAGACAATGATGGCTGCAACGCCGACAAAATAAGCGGTGGGAGCGATCCAGGGAGAGCCGCCGAAGATAGCGCCGGTGATCATTGCGATGAAGGGCAGCTTTGCACCGCAGGGCATGAACGTGGTGGTCATGATCGTCATACGGCGGTCACGCTCGTTTTCAATGGTACGGGAGGACATGATGCCCGGAATACCGCAGCCGGTACCGATAAGGTAAGAGATAAAGGATTTGCCGGACAGACCGAACTTTCTGAAGATACGGTCCATAACAAATGCCACACGGGCCATGTAGCCGCAGCTTTCAAGGAAGGCCAGGAAAATGAACAGCACCAGCATCTGAGGTACGAAGCCCAGAACGGCGCCTACGCCTGCGATGATACCGTCGAGGATAAGTCCGCTGAGCCAGTCGGCGCAGCCGACAGCGGTAAGTCCGCTTTCAACAAGGACGGGAACACCGGGAACCCATACGCCGTAATCAGCGGGATCAGGTTCGGCAAAGCCATAGCCTGCCGCAACTTCAATAGCGTCCTGAAGCTCTGCTCCGGTGGAGGTGACTTCCTCGTCCGCCATGGTCTCTTCATCGACTACAATATAAGCAGCTTCGTCGGCCGCATCAAACTGAGCGGCGAACTCCTGAAGTGCGGCGGCAGCAGTGTCGGAACTGAATTCCTCAGACTCGCTATCAAGAGCTTCTTCAACGGCTCCTGTATCGATGCCGTTTTCGGAGGCGTATTCGATAAAGCCGTCAATGACCTGGGCGGCCTCAGCATATTCATCGGAGGCCTCGCCGTATGCGGCGCTGCCGATGGCAAACAGATGCCAACCGTCTCCGAACAGACCGTCGTTTGCCCAGTCAGTGGCCCAGGTACCCACGGTGGTAACGGAGACATAGTATACGATGAACATAACAATCGCGAAGATCGGCAGACCAAGAATACGGTTGGTGACGATCTTATCTATCTTGTCAGAGGTGCTGAGCTGACCGCGGCTCTTTTTCTTGTAGCAGCCCTTCATGAGCTGGGCGATGTATATGTAACGCTCGTTGGTGATGATGCTCTCTGCGTCGTCGCCCAGCTCATTTTCGGCTGCCTTTATGTCTTCTTCGATGTGAGCGAGGACGTCGGCTGAAAGATCGAGCCCCGCCATGGCTTTCTCGTCACGCTCGAAGATTTTGATCGCGTACCAGCGCTGCTGTTCAGCAGGCATATTATGAACAGCGGCCTCCTCTATGTGGGCGAGTGCGTGCTCCACAACACCGGAGAAGGAATGCATCGGTACGGTTTTTCCGTTCTGTGCTGCGTCGATGGCGGCCTCTGCCGCTTCCTGTACGCCAGTGCCCTTCAGGGCGGATATCTCAACCACCTTGCAGCCCAGCTCTCTGGAGAGCTCTGCAAAATTGATGCTGTCCCCGTTTTTCTTGACAATATCCATCATGTTGATGGCGACTACCACGGGGATACCCAACTCTACGAGCTGCGTTGTGAGGTAAAGGTTTCTTTCAAGGTTTGTGCCGTCCACAATGTTCAGTATTGCATCGGGGCGCTCACCGATAAGGTAGTTTCTCGCAACAACCTCTTCGAGTGTGTAGGGAGAGAGGGAGTATATGCCGGGCAAGTCGGTAATGGTAACGTTGCTGTGCTTCTTCAGCTTGCCTTCCTTCTTCTCCACGGTAACGCCAGGCCAGTTACCAACAAACTGGTTGGAACCGGTGAGTGCGTTAAAAAGCGTAGTC
>CAZESU010000143.1:0-3833 GCA_964515275.1 uncultured Oscillospiraceae bacterium | reverse complement strand
ATATCCTGTGTCATTGTTTGTTGCAACTTAAGCCATCTCGTTGAGCTTAACAGACATTGCGGACTTCTTATGGGCTGCATTGTTCTTATGAAGCAGACCCTTGCCGGCCGCGCGGTCAACAGTCTTAACGGCAACTTTATAGGCACTGACGGCTGCGTCGCGGTTGCCATCGGCAACGGCTGCGTCAAACTTTTTAATCATGGTCTTGAGCTCGGTCTTATCTGCACGATTCTTTGCTCTGAGCTGCTTGGACTTCTCGTCTCTCTTGGCAGAAGATTTAATGTTGGCCATGTTTGATCGCCACCTCCTCCTATAAAATTGAGTTATACACAACTCGTGTTTTGAAATTATAGCAAATATAGTGCGGAAAATCAAGTGGTTTTTACAAAAAAAAAGTTTATTTTTTTCGCTTGTTATTGATTTAGGTTTTTACGGAAAAAATACACAATATATTGATTTTCTGAGGTGGAGCATGGAAATAAATGTAAGAACTGATTTAGCTTCCGAGGCACACCGTATTTTAAATGCGGATTCTTCCCTTTCCGGTGTTCTGGCAAAAGAGGATGAGATCAACGGCTTTCCTCTGTATTCTGTTGAAGTACTAAACCATGATGGTGCATGCGCATTAAATAAGTCTGTGGGCAAATATTATACGCTTGAGCTCGACCGTTTCTTTGAAAGAGGATCTGATTCCTTCTCTCCTGCTGTTGATGCTGTTTCTCAGCTTATTCAAAACTGCTTTACCAGAAGGCCTTCCTCGGTTCTTGTTGCTGCGCTGGGTAATCCGGATATTACACCGGATGCCCTTGGGCCGCTGACAGCTTCTCACCTTATTGTCACGCGTCATATGAAAAATTCCGGTGAGCCTTTGTTTGCTTCCTTTCATTCTCTTGCTCTTTGCCGAACCGGCGTTCTGGGCACTTCGGGAATTGAAAGTGCTCTGCATATCAAAACACTGTGCAATGAGATAGAGCCGGAGCTCGTTATTGCTGTGGATGCTCTTGCCGGTGCTGACCATTCAAGACTCTGCCGAACCATACAGATATGCAGTTCTGGAATTGCGCCCGGTTCCGGCGTTGGGAATGACCGTGAGGAACTGTGTCAGGAATACCTGGGTGTTCCTGTTATAGGCATCGGCGTTCCCACAGTTATTGACGCCTCCGTTTTTGGCAGCAAGGATCACTTTGGTAATATGTTTGTCACGCCGCGGAATATTGACAGCACTGTCAGAAGCGCTGCACGACTGATCGGATATGGTATTGATCTTGCTGTTCATGATGGTCTGACATTAGGCGATGTGGATATGTTGATCGGATAATGTTTCACGTGAAACGTCAAATGGGCAAAATCTTAAAATGTTTCACGTGAAACATTGAAATAAGCCGGGATAGCTGTTATAATGTCTGCCGAAAGAAAAAGCAGGATGGAGTGCGTCATGGCAAAAATTATCGCGATAGCTAATCAAAAAGGCGGCGTAGGGAAAACAACGACCTGTGTCAACCTGTGTGCGGCGCTGCATCAATTGGGCAGAAAAGTACTTTTGGTAGATGGGGACCCACAGGGCAATGCAAGCTCCGGAATGGGCGTCTCTAAGTCCAAAAGACCAAACACCTATGATCTGCTCGTCAATGACGCGGTTCCGGAGGAATGTATTGTACATACACAATACGGCGACGTAATACCAACAGGAAAAGAACTGGCGGCAGCTTCCGTTGAACTGATCGACACGAGGGAAAGAGAGTATGTTATGAAAAATGCTCTCATGGGTCTGTATACGGATTACGAATATATCTTTATCGACTGCCCGCCTTCTCTTGAACTGCTGACTGTGAATGCTCTTGTGGCGGCAGACAGCGTAATGATACCCATGCAATGCGAATACTATGCCCTGGAAGGCATTGCCGACCTGATGACCAGCATTAAAATGTGCAACCGCAGGCTCAATCGAAGGCTGGAGGTTGAAGGAATTGTTCTGACTATGTATGATGCCAGAATGAATCTGACAACACAGGTTGCAAATGAACTGAGAAAATTTCTTGGCAACAAGGTCTATGAAACCGTGGTGCCGCGAAGTATACGCCTGTCCGAAGCACCCAGCCACGGCATTCCCGGTATAGAATATGATAAATATAACAAGGGAAGTAAGGCATATATGGCGCTTGCACAGGAATTTCTTGAAAGATGCGAGAGACAAGGAGGATAAATGGCAGCAAAAAAAGAAAAGAAAGGTCTGGGCACCGGCCTGGATGTTCTGTTTGGTGCAAATGACCTGGAAGATAACGCTGATTCAGAACTTTTTACCTTGCCCATTTCAAAGGTAGAACCACGAATTGAGCAGCCGCGAGAATATTTTGATCAGCAGGCACTGCAGGAGCTGGCAGATTCCATCTCTCAATACGGCTTAATTCAGCCGATAACTGTAAGAAAGCTGAATAATGGTTATTATCAGATTATCGCCGGTGAAAGGCGTTGGCGCGCTTCCCGCATGGCTGGTCTGAAGGAGGTACCCGTCCGCGTAATAGAAGCGGATGACAGAAGAACAGCGGAACTGGCACTGGTGGAAAATTTACAGAGAGAAGATCTGAATCCCATTGAGGAGGCCAAGGGCTATAAGACCTTAATCGATGATTTTGGCCTCACCCAAGAGGAAGCAGCAAAGAGTGTCGGCCGTTCAAGGCCCGCTGTAACAAATGCGCTGAGACTGCTCTCTCTGTCACCTAAGGTTCTGGAGATGGTGGAAAAAAATCAGCTCTCCGCCGGACATGCAAGAGCTTTGATCTCCATCAACGACGATAAAAAACAGCTGGCCGCTGCAACGGAAGTAATTGAAAAATCTCTTTCGGTGAGAAAAACCGAGCAGCTTGCAGCAAAACTCACACGAAACCCCGAGCCGAAAAAAGAAAAAGAAAATAAAATATCCGTTGACTATGCAGCGGAGATATCCAATCAGCTCTCAAAAGCTCTGGGCAGAAAGGTGAAGCTGACAGACGGAAAACGTACAGGAAAAATAGAGATAGAATTTTACGGAGCCGATGACCGGGAAGCACTTATTAACCTTCTGGAGACCGTGGGCAGGAACATAAACAAAAAATAAGGAGAAAAAACAATGCTTGACATCAGATTTGTCAGAGAAAATCCCGATGTGGTAAAGGAAAATATAAAAAAGAAATTTCAGGACGCAAAGTTGCCCCTGGTTGATGAAGTGATTGACCTTGACGCCAAGAACCGCGCCGCTATCACGGAGGCAAGCGAGCTGCGTGCCGGCAGAAACTCCCTCTCCAAGCAGATCGGCGTTCTGATGGGACAGTCCAAAAAAGACCCCTCCAAGCTGGAAGAAGTAGAAAAAATAAAGGCGCAGGTAAAAGCAAACGCTGACAGACTTGCCGAGCTGGAAGCGCTGGAAGAACAATATGCCCAGCGCATCCGCACCATCATGCTGAATATCCCCAATATTATCGACGCCTCCGTGCCCATCGGACCGGACGACAGCGCCAATGTTGAAGTGGAGCGCTTCGGTGATCCTGTTATTCCAGAATTTAACATTCCCTATCATACCGAAATTATGGAGAGCTTTGACGGTGTAGATATGGATGCCGCAGGCAGAGTATCCGGAAACGGTTTCTATTACCTCATGGGTGACATTGCCCGTCTGCATTCTGCGGTTCTGGCCTATGCAAGAGACTTTATGATCAGCAAGGGCTTTACCTACTGTATTCCACCCTTTATGATTCACGGCAATGTGGTAGAGGGTGTTATGAGCCAGACCGATATGGATGCCATGATGTACAAGATGGAGGGAGAGGACCTTTATCTGATCGGAACCTCCGAACATT
>CAZESU010000142.1:0-3912 GCA_964515275.1 uncultured Oscillospiraceae bacterium | reverse complement strand
TTCTTCTTTGCTCTTTTCCTTTTGTTCTACCCCAACTATTGACAGAGAGCCAGAAAAGAACCAAGAAGGCATTTCCCGGATCCTTTCCTCATGATAGAAATCGCCGGATAAGCAGGTGTTCCTGCCTGTCCGGCGATTTTTTGCTGGGTGTTTTATTGGAGTGAAAAATTAAAGGACAAAGCCAAGTACTATGTACAGAACCAGAGATACAACTGCATAGATGAGCACATAGGGAATCTGGGTCTTTACATGGTCGATAATGTCGCAGCCGCTGGTGGCGCAGGACATAATGGTGGTATCGGAGATAGGGGAGCAGTGGTCGCCGAATATGGAGCCGCCGAATACGGCGCCTGCCACCAGAGGAATGCTGGTGCCCATGTTGATTGCCATAGGCAGGCAGATAACGGACATGATTGCCATGGTGCCCATGGAAGTGCCTGTGGCAAAGGACAGCAGCATGCACAGCAGGAAGGACAGCGCAGGCAGCAGAGCCGGGCTCAGGAGACCCATGAAGACAGAGGTCAGATAGTTGCCGGTGTCCAGATTTGAAACGAGAGTTCCCATGGTGAAGCCAAAAAGCAGGATAGCTGCTACGGGAAGCATGGTGCCCATACCCTTGAACATCTCATTAATAACCTGCTCAACGGTGAATACCTTTTCCACAACGCACATGACGGAGATGACCAGAACCGCGATAATGCAGCCCCAAAGCAGGCTCTGCATACCAGCACCCTGAGTGGGATTGCCGTTGCCGGTTACGGTGAGAACCGCAAGGATGGTGACGATCAGTGCGGCCATGGGGATGAGCATATTCTTTGCCCGGGGCTTTGCGTCAGCGACAGCGCCGCTGGTCTGGCTCAGAGCACCGCCATGACCCGGCTCGTCGAGCTCACCGGTCTCCTCGGCACGCTTCTCAGCCTTGCGCATAGGGCCGATGTTGATATTGAAAAGAGACACGATCAAAGTGCCGAACACGGCCAGAATGCAGTAGAAATTCAGAGGAATGGACTTGATCAGCATGGAAATGGCGACATCTTCTGCCACACCGCCGGAGGTGAGATAGCCGGTCAGGGCAGCGAGCCAGCCGCTCAGCGGGAACAGGACACACCAGGGGGTAGAGGTGGCGTGAATAATAAAAGCGGACTTCTCATGGGGGACCTGCAGCGCGTCGTTGAAAGGACGGGAGACGGAGCCGGTGACCATGCAGCTCAGGGAGCCGGATGTGAATATGACGATGCCGAGCAGCCAGGTGAAGAGGTTGGCACCACGTTTTGACTTTATGAAGGCCCGCTTCCTGATCATGACCTCGGTAAAGCCGTCGATGCCGCCGGACTTCTCGATCAGATAGATCAGTGCGCCGATCAGCAGGAAGGATATGAGAACAATGGTATTGCTGTTGCTCTCAAAGGTATGTATAAAGCTGTAAAAGGTTGCGTTGATTCCCTCCAGAACGGCCCAATTGTTGAGGACCATCGAGCCGACCAGGATGCCCAGTATCAGGGAAATAAAAACATTCTTTGTTACAAGCGCCAGTATAATTGTAAGCAGCGGCGGTATAACAGACCAGAAACCGTATTCCATTCTTTTTTCTCTCCTTAGATTTTATATATTATTTGCGAACGCTCCTGCCCAGATCCTTTCTCACGATCCGGCAGTCTTTTGCGGCGATCTCGCCGTTAATTAACACATAGTCGATACCCTCCGGGGCCAGCAAAGGCTCTGCAAACGTGGCATTGTCGGATATTTTTTCTGGGTCAAAGATTACGATATCCGCGTCAGCCCCCACATTCAGACGTCCCTTGCTCTCAAGTCCCAGCCTGTTTGCAGGCATGGCAGTCATCATGTCGATGGCCTCGTAAAGTCCCAGCTTGCCTTTGCGCACAAACTCTGCCAGCAGTCTTGGAAATGTTCCGGCTGCTCTGGGGTGTCCCTGCCCGTGGTTCATGAGACCGTCGCTTGCCAGCATCACATTGGGATGGCGCAGCGCCAAATCCACATCATTGTCCTTCATCACATAGCAAACAGTGATGCAGCCGGGCTCCTCACGACGCACGGTATCAAAGATTTCTTTTGTACAGCGCTGACCTTTAAATCTGCCTTCGCAGAACTCCACAACATCATAATCGCAATGGTAACGATCCAACCAGCCGTCGTCGTATGTGGTGGACCCGATGGTGGTGGAAAAAGCATAGTAAGGATAACAGTCACAGCTTACATCCAGACCCTGAAGCCGGTATTCATCCACCATCGCAAGGAAACGCTCCATCTGCCCGAAGCCCGCCATGCTTCCAATGTGGGAAACCTCCACCGGCAGACCCAGCGCTTTGCCGGTATCCAGCAGCTCACGGGCTGAATCAAATATCTCCTCCGCATCGGAGCGGACATGGGCGGCGATCATCTTGCCCTGACTTTTGCAGGGAGCCGCAGTTGCCAGCAGCTCTTCTCTGTCAATCCCGGGGATATATCGTATCCCATAGGAGACGCCCAGACAGCCGCGTTTCAATGAGGCGGCGATGCCTGCTGCCATTTCCTCCCGCTGAACCGGGGTGACAGGGCCGTATTTATCCGCGGCGCCTGCTTTATTTCTGAAAAATTCATGTCCTGCCAGCATTCCCACGTTGACGGCCAGACCGTCTCTGTCCACAATGTCCAGATAGTCTGCCGGGTCGCAGCAGCATTGCCCGCAATTGCCTCCGATGGCCGTGGTCACGCCCATGCGAAGCATACAGTTGAAGATGGCTTTTTCTTCATCGGCGTAAATCCTGCCGTTGGCTTCCACAGGATCCTCATGCATGTGGATATCCAGAAAGCCGGGACAGATGATCTTTCCTGAGGCATCGATCTTTATATCGGCCTCAGGCATATCCGATGTGATGCGGGTGACCCTTCCATCTTTTATAAGCAGGTTGAGTTGGCTGTCAACGTGGTTTGCCGGATCCATCAGCCTGCCGCCATATATTAATGTACTCAAGTGTTCACCACCACGAAAAATGTCAAAACCAATTATATACGCAGAAATTACTAATAGAATTGCTGAAATTGCTATTTTTCTTGCAAAAAGTGCTGCATTACATCTGTTAAAAATGCTTCCGCTGCTTACCTTAGCGTTGTTCGCTGAATGAATATGCAGTAAATGAGCAAAGCCCGATAGCTTCAAAACAGGCATCCCGCTCAAATCCTCTTTGAGCGGGATGCATTCGGGCGCTTAACGCCAAATAGCTTTCAATTCCTGGTTGCTGTTACGCTGCAAATACTTCTTTGCGTTGCAATGGTGGTCAAAGTATCGCCAAGCTGCGTCAGAACCGCGCCCAACAGACTCAGTTCATCCACGCTCATCTTGCAGGCAAAAGCATTCGCAAGGGCAGTAACGGAAGCTGTCAATTCACATGGATTCACAAGCGACTCACCTCCACGCTATTATATGAACATATGGACGAAGTTCGCGACGCCAGGTCGGGCTTGGAGAGAGGCACCGATGGAAGTGCGGGCTTGCTTTCCCACAGCGCATACGCATTAATAGCATCTGTCCCCGCATTTCCAGTGGCGACATAGCCTTTCGCCGCATTTGCAGACCGCTCACCGTGGTGCCTGCGAGGGTTTTGCCAAGCTTGAAAAAAAGTAATGGATTTTTGATGGGGTTGTGGTATCATAAAAAAAGAAACATATTTTACCAAGGGAATAGAATTTAGGGACGTGATAGATATGAAAGTGAACACCGCATCCCCAAAGCCGGTGGAGTCGTCCGAAACAGGCACACCCGGATGTTATGTCAACCGGGAGCTATCCTGGCTGAAATTCAATGAACGGGTGTTGTAGGAGGCCCGGGATCTGAGCAACCCGTTGTTTGAGCGGCTGAACTTTGCCGCTTTCCAAAGCAACCAATCAGGCAGTGTTACGAAGGTGCTATAAGAA
>CAZESU010000141.1:0-3967 GCA_964515275.1 uncultured Oscillospiraceae bacterium | reverse complement strand
GCAGAGTGGCGGTGGTGGTGCCGTCTCCGGCGACGTCGTTGGTCTTGGTGGAGACTTCCTTGATCAGCTGTGCGCCCATGTTCTCAAAGGCGTCCTCCAGCTCGATCTCCTTGGCGATGGTCACACCGTCGTTGGTGATCAGGGGAGTGCCGAACTTCTTGTCCAGCACCACGTTGCGGCCCTTGGGGCCCAGGGTAATTTTCACGGTATCCGCAAGCTGGTTTACGCCGCGCTCTATCGCTTTTCTTGCTTCTTCCCCATAAATAATCTGTTTTGCCATAATTCGTTCCTCCTTAAAGCCTTGCTGCTTACTCTATGACTGCCAGAATGTCAGACTGACGGACGATGGTGTACTCCACGTCCTCCAGCTTCACCTTGCTGCCGCTGTACTTGCCCACCAGAACGTTCTGGCCGGCCTTGACGATCATCTCAACCTCGTTCCCGTCAACCATACCGCCGGGACCTACTTCCACAACCTCATACACCTCGGGTTTCTCCTGGGCGGATGCGGTCAGGAAAATACCGGAGGAGGTGCGCTCCTCGGCAGCGTTCTGCTTCAGCACGACTCTGTCAGCCAATGGTCTGAGTTTCATTGTATATACCTCCAAATATTATTATACAAAATGCGACATCGTTAGCACTCAAAACCTTGGAGTGCTAACGATGCTAATCATACCACAGTTTTCTATTTTTTCAAGTCCCCAGATGAAAAATTCGGAGAAAAATTTATTAATTTTTTGTTACGGATTTTGAAAGCAGCCTGTCAGTCGAAGAAATGCAGACCTTTGGGAACCAGCAGGCGCAGGCTGCCGGGGATGAGACGCATGCGAACCTTGTCCGTATACAGAGCCTCTCCGTCCACGTTCACAACGTTTTCCTCTTCAAAATCGATGTCGATGGCGTCTGTCCGCAGATGGTGGATGTATTTGGGCACCTGATCGGATTTGCCGGAGGCGTATTTCCCGATGAGGGTCGCCACATGCACAATATTCACCGCGTCCACCACGAAGATATCCAGCAGCCCGTCGTCGGGTCTGGCGTCAAGGCTGGGGTTGAAGCCGCCGCCGTAATATCTGCCGTTGCAGGCGCAGACCAGCGTATGCTCCCCCTCGGCGGAAAAGCCCTCCGCCCGGATGCGCATTTTCCGGGTGATGCCCTGAAAGACGTTCACAAGCAGCGACACCACATAGCCGGTGGCGCCGCCGATAATGGGGATTTTACTGTATTGATGGACGCTGGTGCCGATGCGGGCGTCGATGCCTACCGAGCAGATGTTGGCACTGTAACGGCCGTTGCAGTCGATCAGGTCGATGGGGTGCTCGCTGCCCTCCAGCAGGGCATCCAGATCCCGGAACATGTCCTTCTCCGCCCCGAACATGCGGCAGAAATCGTTGCCGGTACCGGTGGGGAAGGGGCACACCGCCACATTGGGAAGCAGAGCCGCACCGCAGACGCACTCATTAAACGTGCCATCGCCCCCGCAGGCGTACACCCGCAGATGCTCCCCTGAGGCGGCCTCTTCTTTGATCTTTACCGGCGCGTCCATGGGGCCTTTCGTCACGTAGATCTCATACGCGTCAGCCCGCCCTTCAAAAGCCTTTTCCACCCTGGCACGGACCTCCGCCGTCCTGTCCTTTCCTCCTGCGGTGGGATTGACGATGAACAGATGTTTCATGGGTCTTACCTCATTTCAAATACATAAACAGATCACATTTTATCATACCGTTATACAGCTTCCGCTTCTTATCCGCATTGCGGCCGAAAGTGCGTTCAAACTCCGTATGGGAGGACAGCAGGTACAGCTGCCAGTGTTCGCTCTTTGCATAGGCCGCGCCGAATTCCCGGTACAGCCGCTCCGCCTCCTGTTTTTCCATGATCCGCTCCCCGTAGGGCGGGTTGGTGACGATGACGCCCCGCTCGGTCTTTCGGTCAAACCTGGCTGCGTCCGCCACTTCAAAGCGGATGATGTCCAGAACCCCTGCCCGTTTTGCGTTCTCTTTGGCAAGGGCGATGGCTCTGGGGTCAATGTCGGAGCCTACTATATTATAATTGCCGTTATATTCCCTCGCTCTGGCGGCGTCCCGGGCCTGAACCCAGACTTTTTTATCGATAACAGCCCAGTTCATGGCGCTGAAATTCCGATACAGGCCGGGGGCACGATTTTTGGCAATCAGTGCAGCCTCGATGGGGATGGTGCCGCTGCCGCAGAAGGGGTCGCAGAAATCGTCCCTGCCCCGGTAGCGGGACAGCTTCACCATGGCCGCCGCCATGGTCTCCTTCAAAGGTGCCGCATTGTGGGCGGGACGATAGCCCCGCTTGTGAAGCCCCTCGCCGGAGCTGTCGATACAGAGGGAGACCCGGTCCTTCATAATGGAAAACTGCACCTGATACAGCGCCCCCGTCTCGGGGAACCACTCCAGCCCGTACACCCTTTTCAGCCGCTCCACGATGGCTTTCTTGATGATCTTCTGGCAGTCGGACACGGAGAAAAGCTTGGAATCAAGGCTGTAGCCCTTCACGGGAAAGGCGCCGTCTTTGGGGATGATGCTCTCCCAGGGCAGGGCCTTTGTACGCTCAAAAAGCTCGTCAAAGCTCAGCGCCGTAAAACGGCCCAGCTCCACCAGCACCCGTTCGCCGATGCGCAGGTTGATGTTCGCCGAGGCCAGAGCCTCCGCCCCGCCGGTAAAATATACTCTGCCGTTTTCGGCAGCCACATTTTCCATATCCAGCCGGCGCAGCTCATCGGCAATCGGCCCCTCCAGCCCCAGCAGGCAGGGCACACAGAGCTTGTATTCCATCTCGTCTTCATCCTTCTGCGTATTCAACGTTGTTTTTTATAATACAACAAAATTTTTAACTTGTAAATGTTAATACTGCTTCTTGATTAAACTTTTTAATCAGGAATCCCGCGTGCTGTGCACGCTCAAATTGTGCCGCAGGCACAATTTACGTCTCATAAAAACTTAACGCGCTTCGCGCTATAAAACGGTTTTTAACCGTTTTCATAAGTTTTAGTATAAGTAAAAAAAGTGCCGGTTTCCCTGTAAAGCCCGGAAAACCATGCATTTTCAGCTGCAACGGGAAAGATAATAGAATTTACTTTTGAAGTTTTTATAAGTTGTCTATTTTTTTGCAAAAAAAACTATTGAATTTTAGAATAAATAGCGGTATAGTATATGCAATAAGTCACACTTTGTTCATTTTTCACCGAGGGGGGACAAAAGATACATGGCCATAGAACGTTTGTCCTTTCTGAAGGTGCTGGAGGATTCTTACAGCGCATATTACAATATTTACCCCAATGAGGGCATGACGGAGCTTCCCCTTGTTCTGCGGGCGGACTATTTTTCAAGAGGCGAACGGTATTTTCTTGTAAAAAGCAACACGATCTGGGGCAACGAGACCAATGAGTATTGCTATCTTTTTTCCGCTCCGGCCCTGGACGGGGAGACCGTGAATCGGTGTATTGACTTTGCTATAGAGGATACGCTTCCCCGAGTGAAGCCCCATAAGGAGCATCAGTATACGAACGTCAAAACCGTGTTTGTGGCGGACAGCTTTGACAAGGAGACCATACAGGTCATTCAAAAGAGAAAGTTTTCCAAAAGCTACCGTTTCTCCCTTTACGGCTACACCACCTTGCTGACGGCCGCGGTGGATCTGGCACAGGAAAAAGCCTTTACCAATCCTGCCGGACAGGATCAGCAGAAATTCTTTAAGAAGCTATTCTCGCTCAGGAAGGAAAGCACCTGAATGAGAATGGTAATAAAACACATTTTAATTAAGGAGTGAAAAGTGTGAGCGCATTACTTATTCTGATCCTCGCAGTCGTTTTGCTGGCACTTGGCTACATATTTTATGGTAGCTGGCTCGCAAAACAGTGGGGCGTTGACCCCAACCGCGAAACCCCTTCACACACCAGTTACGACGGAAAGGACTTTGTTCCTGCAAACCCCGCCGTTCTGAT
>CAZESU010000140.1:0-3981 GCA_964515275.1 uncultured Oscillospiraceae bacterium | reverse complement strand
AAAAATCCGCTGGAATATTTTGCCCGAAGGTTGTATAATAACTTCGGGTGATCGAACTATGCGGCAAGTGGACACTTTTGAATATGTTTCCATGCTGAAGGAACTGGTGGAGGAAGGCCGGGAGGTCAGTATACTCATCAGCGGCAGCAGCATGAACCCCTTTCTGATCCACGGGCGGGATTCTGTGTTCTTCAAAGCTCCTGACCGTCCCCTGCGGGTGGGCGACATGGTGTTCTACCAGCGCAAAAGCGGGCAATATGTTCTCCACCGCATATGGAAGATCAAAGATGGCAGCTTTTACATTGTGGGCGATGCCCAGACGGAGATCGAAGGCCCCGTCAGCCGGGAGCAGATCTTCGCCCTTGTCACAAAGGTTCAGCGCAAGGGGCGCATACTCGTGGAGGGGGATTTCTGGTGGGAATTTTTCGCCAGGGTCTGGATAAGAATTGTGCCGCTGCGGCCCGCACTGATGCGGATTTTCGGGCTGTTCAGAAAAAGAAAGAAAGAAAAAAATGTCATCCTTTGAGGATGACATTTCTTTTTTTAACTGTAATCGGCGGGAATGGTGATGAGCTGGTCTTCATGCATGGCGTCCATCATGTCCTTTGCGATGCCCACCGTGAGCTCATCCGGGTGCATGACGTAAAGCTGCATGGGCTTGCCGTCCAGCATCATGAAGGTGAAGGGCACGGCGCTGTCGCCGGTGCCGTCCACGCTGTACCGCAGGATTTCCCATTGGGGATTGGACTGAAGCTGCTCTTTGATCAGGGAGGCGATCAGGTCATAGGGCATACTGGTCTCGAAGCTGTCCTCCGTAGCGTCCAGCAGGGCGTTGAAGGAGGTCAGTATTTTGGGGGACAGCACCTTATTGATCGCCGCCTGAATGATGCGCATCTGGTTCTTGCCGCGCCAACGGTCGCCGTAGGTTCTGTCGCGGGCATGCTTCAGGGCTTCTTCGCCGTTGAGATGCATCACGCCGGGATAGCCGTCCAGCTCCGCGTCCACGCCGCCGATGGCGTCGATGATCTTCTGAAAGCCGGTGAAGTTCACCCGGAAGAAATAGTCGATCTCCGTCTCATACAGCATCTCCAGAGCGCCCTTACTGACATCCACCCCATAGATTCCCGCATGTGTCAGCTTGTCGGGCACGCCGTTGGATATGGGCAGGGGCACATAGTAGTCGCGGGGTGTGGAGAGCAGCAGGATCTGGTGGGTCAGGGTGTTGACCGTGACGATGATGTTCACATCGCTGCGGCTCTTCACGGAGATATCGCCGGAGGTATCGATGCCGCTGATATACACGGAGAAGCAGTTTTCGCTCTCTTTCTCCTCTTCCGGGGCAGCGGTCTCCTGCGGCTCCCGGGATGTCTCCGCTTCAACCCTCTGCTCAGTGAGGCTCTTCACCCGTTCGGTGATGTCCTCATAGCCGCTGACCTCTGCGGCCATCTCCAGAAGCTCGGCGTTCAGGATCACTGCCCGGACCTCCCCGCTGAACAGGGCATCCAGCAGCCCGGTGAGCCCGTCGTACTCCTGAATGTTTATCTCCGTGCCCAGCTCTTCGCGGAGCTGCTGGACGGCGGCGTCGGTGTCCTCCCGCTGGAAGTCTTTCAGTATGCCGAAGGTCTGGCCGGCAATGTCATAGATGCTCTCCGCCTCATCCTCGGCCCGGACATAGACGCAGAGGCTGCTGTACTCCGTGCCGGTCTGGGTGATGCCGCTGATGGTGCTGACGGTCTTGCCCAGCACGGCGGAGGCAAAGCACAGCCCCAGGGCAAAGAGGATCGTCAGGATCACGCCCAGAACAAAGCGAAATTTTTTCTCCGGCCTTGCGCAAAGGTAAACGAGCAGCACATCGAAAAGGGCGATGCCTGCAAAGAGGACGGCCAGCAGGCCGCCGGGCAGCATTTTGGTTCTCAGCGCCATAGCACCGAACACAAGGCTCAGCGCCAGGAGCAGCGCGGAGAGAAGAAACGGGAAAATGTTGATTCGTTTTTTCATATTCGTTTAAAAATCCATGGACATGCGGCTGGATTCCTGCTCGTCCAGCTCCGTCACTCTGGTATCCACTACACGGTATACCCGCTGACACAGGCTCAGAACACTGGGTCGGTGGGTGGTCACAATGCAGGTCTTGTTGGGCCTTTGCTGAATGATATTTTTCAGCACCTTGCGCTCCGTGGTCACATCCAGCGCGGAGGTGGCCTCATCCAGCAGCAGAACGGGCGCGTCCCGCAGAACGGCCCTTGCGATGGCAATGCGCTGGGCCTGTCCCTCGGAAAAGCCTCGACCCCGCTCGCCGATCTTTGCATGGATGGTGTCGGGAATTTTCTCCACGAAGTCCCAGGCGCAGGCGATCTTCAGCGCCTCGATGATCTCCTCATCGGTGGCGTCCTCCCTGACCATGCGCATATTCTCCGCAATAGTGCCGGAGAGAATGGTGTTGCCCTGCGGCACATAGGCAAACAGGTGGCGGGTCTCCGCGTTCATGGGGACTTCCCTGCCGTCGGAGCTGCGGATGACCGCTTCCCCGCTCTCCGGCCGCACGAGGCCCAGAATCAGGCGGATCATGGTAGTCTTGCCCTCGCCGGAGGGGCCAACCAGCGCCACGATCTCCCCGGGTCGAGCCACAAAGGCCGAGTCGGTGATGACCTGCGTGTCCTTCACATAGGAGAAATTCACATCCCGCATCTGAACGGTAAAGCCGTCCTCGACCAGCGCGTCCAGCTCGCCGCTCTCGGGGATATGTACCTCCTTTTTCAGCTCCACCAGCTCACGGATACGGTGAGCGGAGACAGAGCTGTTCAGCATACCGGGAATGATGCTGATAATGGTGGAGAAATTGCTGGATAATTTGGAGCGCTGCTGCAAAAACAGGGTCATGGTGCCGTAGCTGATATCCCCGGTCCACAGGCGGAACAGGCAGTAGCCGAAGGCGATGAATGACACCGCCGTCTGCAGCAGGGACAAAAGGATATTGGTCTTGATGGAGAACATATTGTAGTCCAGACTGTAATCCTTATATTTCTTCTGCCAATTGCGCAGACCCTTACTGTAATGATCCGCCACGCCGAAGGACTTGATGGTGTCGAAATTATAGAAGGTCTCCACCTCAAAGCTCATCATCTTGCTGTTCATTTCCAGCACCTTCTGGCGGTACTCCTTGTTTTTCCGCATGATGTACCGGCTCATCAGCAGCAGGAAGGGGGCAGAGATCAGGGCGATGAGGGCCATGGTCACATCGTAATGCAGGATGACGGCGAAGGTGGCGAAAAAGTTATAGATGCAGATGATCAGATTCGGCAGCCAGTTTACGGCGTTGTTGGCGATGGTGCCCACGTCGTTATTGAAGCGGTTTAGCAGATCGCCGTTTGCATATTTGCTCAACTCCAGCCAGTCGGCGTCGATGATCTTATCGAAGATACTGGCCTGAATATCGTTGCTGACATAGATGGTGAGCTTTGTGGAAAAGCGGCTGACCAGACTGGAAAAGACCAGACTGAACACCGTGCTGCCCACCATGACCGCCGCCAGCAGCCACAGCTTTTCAACCTGATAGCCGGTGATGATATCGATCATATACTTGCTGGCCACAGAGGACACCAGTCCCAGCGTGGAGCTGAAGATGCCCAGCAGGGTATAGAATACAATGATCCACTTGTATTTTTTGCTGAAAGAGAAGATCCACTTCCAGTCGCCGAAAAAATCCGCAAAGGTGCCGTCATCCAGTTTGTTGAGGATATACTGGACGAACTTTGATCGAAAAATCCGGTTCAGGCCGGAAAATTCGTTGATATCACCGGGATTCTGATCGTTATGCATTTTGCTCTCCTAAAATCTGGTTTATATTATCTCTATTGGACAGGCACAGGCCGATAAGGGTGCAGGTGGACGTTACCGCAAAGCGGCAAAAGAGGGGGCATTAACCATATACTAAAACTTATGAAAACGGTTAAAAACCGTTTTATAGCGCGAAGCGCGTTA
>CAZESU010000139.1:0-4081 GCA_964515275.1 uncultured Oscillospiraceae bacterium | reverse complement strand
CCTCACGATATGAACCTTGGGAGTCGCTCCGGGGTTCGTTGGCAACTACGCCCCTCGTGGACTTTCACCACAGACTGACGGCATGCCCGTCATACAAAGCAAAAAACTTCCGCCTGTACGGCGGAAGTTTTTTAATAGACGAGTGAGGTTTAGCCGAAGTAGTTGATAATGTGGCGGGGGCAGATGTCGGCGCAATGACCGCACTGGACACACTTGGAGATGTCCACAACAGCCAGATTGTCCTTAACGACAATCGCGTCGGCAGGGCATTCGCGCTGGCACTTCATGCAGCCAATGCAGCCGAAGTCGCACATCTTCATGACTTTTGCGCCTTTGTCCTTATTGCTGCAGGCAGGCATGATCTTCTGGCTTTCGGGGATCAGCTGGATAATGCTCTTGGGGCAGGCTTCGGCGCAGGAGCCGCAGCCAACGCACTTGGAGCGGTCAACCTTTGCAACACCATCAACAATGTGGATAGCATCAAACTGGCAGGCCCTGGTGCAGTTGCCCAAGCCAATGCAGGCGAAAGTACAGGTCTTGTTGCTCTTACCGCCAAAGAGCATGGCGGCGCGGCAGTCAACAGGGCCGGAGTAATTGAAGCGCATTTCCGCGTGCCCGGTGGTACCGGAGCAGGATACGAATGCCACCTTCTTTTCAGCGGCACCGACAGAAACGCCCATGATCTCGGCGATCTTTGCAGCAGCCTCAGCGCCGCCCGCAACACAGCGGTTCGTAGGAGCTTCGCCTGCGGCAACAGCGGCGGCATAGCCGTCGCAGCCGGGATAGCCGCAGCCGCCGCAGTTGGCACCTGCAAGACACTCACGGACAGCTTCCTGTCTGGGGTCAACCTCAACATGGAATATCTCGGCTGCAAATGCAAGGATCGCTCCGAACAGAGCGCCAAGAACGCCAAGAACTGCGATGGAGAGAAGTATTGTTGTCATTTCGATACACCCTCCTTAGAAAATCTTCATGCCGCTGAAGCCCATGAATGCAAGGGCCAGCAGACCGGCAGAGACAAGACAAATGGGGAAGCCCTCAAAGCACTCGGGGTACTCGGAAAACTGGACACGTTCACGGACACTTGCGAACAGAACGATGGCGAGCATGAAGCCCAGACCGCCGGTGATACCGTAAACCACAGACTCAATGAAGTTGTAGTGATTCTGCACGTTCAGAAGAACAACGCCCAGAACAGCGCAGTTCGTGGTGATCAGAGGAAGGTAAATGCCCAGAGCAGAGTACAGAGAGGGGACGGACTTTTTCAGGAACATCTCTACGAACTGAACCAGTGCGGCAATGACCAGAATGAAAGCCAGTGTTTCAAGGAACGCAAGGCCCAGCGGGATGAGAATATAGGTGTCAATGACCCAGCAGATAGCAGAGGCAAGACCCATAACGAATACAACAGCAAGACCCATGCCGGAGGCGGTCTCCACTTTGGAGGAGCAGCCAAGGAAGGGGCAGCAGCCAAGGAACTGGGAGAAGATAAAGTTATTTACCAGAATGGCGCCCAGGGAGATGGAAATGATGTTGGTAAGCATTATTCATCTGCCTCCTTTACTGCTTCTTCAGCCGTTTCTTTTTTCTTGGCGGATTTTTTCAGTGCGTACTGCATAACAGCAATCAGCGTACCCAGTGTGATAAAGCCGCCAAAGGGCAGGTTCAGGATAGCAGCGCCGTACTCAGAGGGGAAGATCTGGATGCCGGCGCCGGTGCCGTCCAGAGTAAAGCGGAAGCCGTTGGTGATATCGATAAGACCACCGCCGAATCTGCCGCTGCCCAGAAGCTCTCGGATCACACACATGACAATGAGAACCAGGGTATAGCCAAGGCCCTGGGATATACCGTCGAAGAAAGAAGCTCCGACAGGGTTCTTCTGGCAGAACGCCTCAGCACGGCCAATGATGATGCAGTTAACAACAATAAGCGGGATAAACACACCCAGAGCCGCGCTCAAAGCGGGTATGTAGGCCTGCAACAACAGATCGACAATGGTAACGAAGCCTGCAATGATAACAACGAAAATAGCAAGACGGATCTCATTGGGGATGATCTTGCGTATGGCGGAGACCGCTACGTTGCAGCAGGTAAGGATGATAAGAACGGACAGGCCCATGCCAACGCCGTTGAAGAGCGTAGTGGTAATGGCCATGGTGGCGCACATACCGATCAGCTGTACCAGAACAGGGTTATTGGTAATCAGGCCTTCCGTAAACTGTTTTTTAATATTCATTCAGTCGTTCCTCCTTAGCCTAAAGATTCAACGACTCGGATGGCGTTGGCGGTTGCCTCTGCCACGGAGCGGGAGGTGATGGTGGCGCCGGAAAGTGCGTCGATATTGCCGCCTGCTTTGGTGATAGCGACATTCTCATCCTCGCCCACAAACTGGGCACGCCAGTTCACACCGATCTCGGAGGTGCTGGCAGCGTTTGCACCAAGGCCGGAGGTCTCGGAGTGGGAGATGATGGAGATTCCGGTGCACTTATAGTCGTTATCCACACCGACCACCATGGTGATGCTGCCCTGTGCGCCGGAGAAAGTGGTCATGACCACATAACCCTCGCCGCCGGTGGCTTTGCTGATCAGGTCGATGTTGGAGAAAGCGCTCAAATCCAGATCAAGGTCTTCATATCCTGCGGAGGGCAGTACCGCAGCATAGGCCTTTTCGGTCTTGATACGATTCTGCTCTGCGATGCGGTCCTTGGTCATTTCATTGACCACACCCAGAATACCGGCGGTAATGGCGCAGACCAGGAAGAGGATAAATGCAAGTTTCAGAATTTTTTTCATTTCGCCGCCTCCTTTGCTGCCTTTTTAGCCTGCTTCTCAGCCTTGACATCTTCCTTGGTGATGCCGAACTGGTGGCGATGGAAGGCCTTGTCAATGGCCCAGGAGCAGAGATTCATGATGAGGATCGCGTAGGAAACGCCCTCGGGGAAACCGCCAAAGTAACGGATGAGAACGGTCAGAACGCCGCAGCCTGCACCGTACAGAAGCTGTCCGTTGAGGGTGACAGGGCTGGTGGCATAGTCGGTTGCCATAAAGATGGCGCCCAGCATAAGGCCGCCGGACAGGACGTTGTAGAGCATCCATTCCACATGGCCGTATCCCTCATAGCCGAAAATCAGGCACAGCAGCGCAACAGTCCCCACGAAGGACACGGGAATGCGCCAGGAGATGACCTTACGGGCAACCAGGTACACACCGCCGATGATCAGGGCAAGGGCGCTGATCTCACCGATACAGCCGGGGATCTTGCCGATGAGCAGATCCACAAAGCTGTAATACTCGGGCATAGCACCGCTGTCATACAGGAAGGCCAGCGGGGTTGCCATGGTAGTGGCATCGATGGTGCTCTGGAGCGCTTTGGGAACCGCATACGCGCCGCTCATGATGGCGGCATAGGAGGCCAGCAGGAAGGCACGGCCTGCCAGAGCGGGGTTCAGGAAGTTCTTGCCGATGCCGCCGTAAAGCTGCTTTACGACCACAATGGCGAAGAAGGTGCCGATAATAGGCAGCCACCAGGGAGCTGTGGGAGGCAGAACCAGAGCCAGCAGCATACCGGTGACGCAGGCGGACAGGTCGCCCACAGTGGTGTTCTTCTTCAGGAGCTTGCGATAGCCCCACTCGAAGAAAGCAGCGGACGCCATGGAGATGGCGATTACCAGCAGAGGATAGGCGCCAAACTGCCACACTGCCACAGCGATGGCGGGAAGCAGCGCAATCATAACGTCCAGCATGATGCGGCGGGTATCGGTATTGGTCCTGACCTGCGGCTGGTACGCTACGTCCAGAACGATTCTTTCTTTTTTCTCGCTCATTGCTTTGCCTCCTTTGCTGCCGCTGCAGCGGCTTCAGCCTCGGCCTTTGCCTTTTCCTTCATGGCCTTTGCCTGGAACATCAGCTTGGCGGTCTTGAAGGCATGGGTAAGCGGCATTCTGGCAGGGCAGTTGAACGCACAGCTGCCGCACTCGAAGCAGTCGGTAATATGGTACTTCTCCATGTTCTCAAAGTCGCCCTTGTTGTAATACATGTACATGAACACGGGCTCCAGATTCATGGGGCATACGGTGATGCA
>CAZESU010000138.1:1863-4106 GCA_964515275.1 uncultured Oscillospiraceae bacterium | reverse complement strand
CAGAATCCTACACTGTGCCTCATGACACCAATGAAGAAGGAGCATGTGGCGCGCCTCATGCTCCTTCTTCTTTGCTCTTTTCCTTTTGTTCTACCCCAACTATTGACAGAGAGCCTCTTTTTTCTCTGTCTTCTATAGAGGGAGCATACCAAAATCCTGCCGGCGATGTTTTTTGTTTTTCAATCAAAGCAATCCGCTGACAAACTCTGCAAGGGGGAAATACAGAATAGGCAGAAAAATGGCAGGCAGCATGTCCCCTACCTTGATTTTCTCCTGTCTCAGCCCCAGCAAATTTATTGCCATACCGATAAAGAGCGCGCCTCCTACTGCAGACATTTCGTTCACCACTTCGGTGCTGAGCACAGGCGCGGCAACCCCTGCAAGCAGGGCGATAGCGCCTTGAAGCACAAGAATTGTCATCGCAGACAGGAACACGCCGGGGCCAAGTGCTGCAGAGAATACAATGGCGCTTACAAAGTCCATTGTACTTTTTGCGAACAGGATACTGTAATCCTTGTTAAGTCCCGCCTGAATGGAACCGATGACCGCCATAGTACCCACACAGAAAAGAATACTGGTAGATACAAAGGCTTCCGCAAAATGGCCGCCGCCAAAACGGGTATTTTTCAGCCTTTCCTTCAATCGGTCGGCAGAGCCGTTTATAAAATCGTCGATATGTAACGCGGTGCCGATAATGGTTCCCAGCACAAGGCATAACATTACAATCAGAATGTTGCTGGTGACAATGGCGCTCTGAACACCGATGACCATTGTTACAAGGGCAATACAGGTCATGATGGCGCTTGTATATTTTTCTTTAATACGGTTTCCGAAGATGGTTCCGATAAGCCCTCCGATTATTACCGCCAGAGCATTTACAATCACAGCTAACATTTCTATCTACCTTCTTAATCAATGTATTGTAGAATTTTATCATAACGCAGTGGATTTATCAAGAAGTATACAGAATTCACAAACCGGCAACAAACTTCTAAGTCAGATTTAAGTTTGGTTGGGTAACATACCTGCACAATAAGGTGGTTCTTTTTCGGCGACGGACTGCTTTTCAGGAGGTATGACAATGAGCACCAGCACTTTTCAGCGATATGAAATAAAATATCTTGTGAACGAAGAGCAGCGGGTTCTGTTGGAAAGGGCTTTTCGTGACAGAATGATCCCCGATCCCCACGGAGACAGTACCATATGCGGCATTTACTATGACACGCCGGATTTTCGCCTTATACGCCATTCCCTGGAAAAGCCGGTATATAAGGAAAAACTGCGCCTGCGCAGCTTCGGTACGGTAACCCCTACCGAGGAGGTATACTTTGAGCTTAAGAAAAAATATACAATCACTGTCATGGACTTTTTAATTGTGACGGCAGCAGCACTTGTATTGGGTGCAATTTTCGCCCTTGTTTACTCCCGCAACGATCTGTGCTCAAAGAGCTTTACGGTCACTCTCGCAACGCTTCCTGCCATTGTCAGTCTTGTTATTATGATGGTCAGCGGCAGCGTGGGAGCGGGAGTTGCCGTAGCAGGTACATTTTCTTTGGTGCGTTTTCGCTCTGCACCCGGCTCTGCAAAGGAGGTTGCCGCCGTATTCACGGCAATGGCGTTGGGTCTTGCATGCGGCATGGGCTGCCCGGGTCTGGCAGCGCTGTTCACGGCGATTATTTGCATTGTGGATATTCTGTACGCCAAAACGGGTTTCGGTGAAAAGAAAACGGACAGCCTTTGCAAAACCCTCAGCATCACCGTACCGGAGGATCTGGAATACGCCGACATTTTCAGCGACCTGTTTGAAAAGTACGCCGCTGACGTAACGCTGGTTCGGGTCAAAACAACAAATCTGGACAGTCTGAACAAGCTGACCTATAACCTTACTCTGTTAAAAAGCGGATGTGAAAAAGCGTTCATCGATGAGCTCCGCTGCCGAAACGGCAATCTTGAAATCAGCCTTTCGGAGCAGTCCACGTAAGACACCGGGCTCTGAAAGAAGAAGGAGAAACATTCGTAAATTTATATATTTTCTTTTGGTCCTTACACTGTGTCTCAGTCTTGCCGCTTGCGGCGGCACGCAGGAAAGCACAGCTTCTGAAGCGCCGAAGGCGACCTCCTCAGTCTCGGCTGAGACGCTGGCTGCCATCAGGAACAGTGGGGAGGCCAGCATAACTCTTAAAGACGGAGCATCCGGTTTCGGCGGCAGCGGTGTCAGCATCGATGGAGACACAGTTTATATT
>CAZESU010000138.1:0-1763 GCA_964515275.1 uncultured Oscillospiraceae bacterium | reverse complement strand
AGCATCCGGTTTCGGCGGCAGCGGTGTCAGCATCGATGGAGACACAGTTTATATTACCGCTGAGGGAAGCTACACGCTCAGCGGCAGTCTTTCAAACGTTCAGATCATCGTCAACGCTGATGGCTGCAATGTGGCGATCAATTTCGATAATGCTTCTGTTATCAATGGGAACTCCGCGGCGCTGTACGTTGTAAGCGCAAAAAATGTGTATCTCAGCACTGTCGAAAATACGGTGAACAGTTTCAGTACGGAGGGTGAATTTGTCCAGACCGATGACAACACCGTTGACACTGCCATTTTTTCCAAGGCCGACCTCTTTCTTACGGGTAGCGGAGAGCTGCAGGTCAGCTGTGCATACGGACATGGTATCGTGTCCAAGGATGACCTCGAGATCAGCTTCGGAACCTATACAGTCAGCTCTGCAAGCAAAGGCATATACGGTAAAGACAGTGTGGGGATTTTCGGCGGCACCGTCAGCATAAAGGCCGAGACTGACGGAATATCTTCCAAAAACACCGAAGATACGGGCAAAGGTACTGTCACCATAAGCGGCGGCAGTATCAGTATGGACTGCGGCAGAGACGGAATTGACGCCTCCGGCAGCATCCTTATTGAGGATGGCAGCTTTGATATCATCACCTCGGGCAATGACAGTGTTGCGTCATACAAAGGCATAAAGTCCAATGCCGATATCACAATTAACGGCGGTACTTTCACTATCGACACATCTGACGACTCCATACACGCAGGCGGTTCCATCTATATAAACGGCGGTGAACTTGTTCTCTCCTCCGGGGACGACGGTATACACGCGGATGCCTCTCTTTATGTCGCTGCAGGCAGCATTGATATCAGAAAGAGCTATGAAGGTCTTGAAGCTCTCAATATAGAGATTTCCGGCGGTGAAATCAACCTTGTCGCCACAGACGACGGTCTCAATGCCGCCGGTGGAGATCGCGGCGACTTTGGGGGAAGGACATAAAATTCAATTTTGTCTTGTTCTCCCGCATATTTGCTGTTATATTATAGTTAACACAGAGACAGGAGGAAGATAAAATGTCTGTATTTGATAAAGTCGAAAAAAACCTGGTTGAAAGGGGCTATACCGTTAAAGTTTTCGCTACCGGCGCTGAGGCTGCGTCATATCTTGACAAAGAGATAGACGGCGTAAGCGTTGGCTTCGGCGGCTCTTCCACTGTAAAGGACATTGGCGCATTTGAACTTCTCGGTGCCCATAACAAGGTGATATGGCACTGGGAGCAGGAGCCCAACGGGGCTCGCAGAGAGGCAATGGGTACCGACGTGTATATTTGTTCCGCAAATGCTTTGGCGGAGACCGGTGAGATTGTCAATATAGACGGCACCGGCAACCGGGTTTCCTCCACCCTTTTCGGCCATAAGAAGGTCTATTTCGTCATCGGCAAAAACAAACTCACCCCCACATACGAGGACGCTGTGTGGAGAGCCAGAAACGTTGCAGCACCAAAACGCGCACAGCAGCTGAATGCAAAGACCCCCTGTGCCATCAAGGCCGACAAATGCTACGACTGCCGCAGTGCAGGCCGTGTCTGCCGCGGTCTGGTGACCCTGTGGGGTCCCATGATGAGCATGGATGCAGAAGTTCTTCTTATAGAAGAGGATTTCGGGCTCTGACAGTCATTTAATCCTGGTACCAAGCCAAAAAATATGCGTAAAAGTTCCCCCGGTTGTGAAGTGACCCCAAAAAGTTAGACAAGAATTAAGAGCGGAAATTGTTCAAGCAG
>CAZESU010000137.1:0-4131 GCA_964515275.1 uncultured Oscillospiraceae bacterium | reverse complement strand
AACCGATGCGGGTTGAATTACTCTTATGCGTTTACAGGCGTTCCCGAGTGTCTCGCAATGAGATCAACGGCGATGCCTGATATGATCAGCAGCACGATTGCTGCAATAAAGGGCAGAGCAGTAAGCGAGGGACACATGAATTTCCAAAGTCCCGCCGCCGCCAAAGCCAGTAAAGCAGAGATCCCGGCCAGTATGGCAGAGCAGGGGAGCAGCTTCTTCATCGCCCACAGAAGAGCTGACACGAGAGCCATGAGACCCGCTGCGGCAAGCAGAATGAACACAAGCCTTGACCAAAGGGCTTCCTCCCTGGCACTGTCTATCTGCTCATTCAACCAACGCTCCGCTGCGGCGCATATCTCCGCATAGGTGCTGTCCCGTCCGGCCAATGCATTTATCTCAGGAACCTGCAAGAGAATGTCCATACCGGCGGCAAGGCGCTCCTCATCGCTGCTGTACTGGTCCAGCTCCTTCAGCTCACTTTGCAGCATCTCCCGGTTTTCTTCAAGGGTCTGCCGCCCCTCTGCAAGCTGCTGCTGTGCATCGGCAAGCTGTGCATAACCTTCTCCGAGCTCCGCACCGGCACTGTCAAGCTGCTGATCACCGGCTTCAATCTGGGCGGCACCGTCGTCAAGTTTTGCCTTGGCTGCATCCAGCTCCGCCTGAGCTGCCGCAAGCTGCTCTTCGCCTTCGGCAACCTGTGCATAACCTGCGTCCAGTTCTGCCTTGGCGTCGGCAAGCTGCTGCTCCGCTTCGGCGATCTGGGTTGCACCCGAAGCAAGTTTTTCCTGCCCCAGCTGGTACTCCTGCATGATGTCGGCCATGGAATAGCCGGTTCCTGCAATCTGGGTTTCAAAGGCCAATTTTGCCGCATCCAGCCTGGGCTTTAAGAGCAGCATTTTCGCCATATCTCCCTCCGCTTCTGCAGCGTTGTACTCCGCCTGAAGCTGCTGGTAGTTGTTATACAGCGGCAGCATGATATTGTAAATCGGTTCTATCTGCTGGAGTTGAGCCTCACCCTCTGCGTATTCCTGCTTTGCCGCTTCCAGTTTGGCAGTACCCTCGTCATACTGAGCCTGCCCTTCTGCAAGGCGCTGTTTTCCGGCTTCCAGTTCCTGCTTTGCTGCTTCATATTGGGTAAGACCGGCCTCATACTGAGCAAGGCCATCGGCATATTGAGCCTTGGCGTCGTCAAGCTGGGCTTTTCCCACATCATACTGAGCCTGCCCCTGGGCCAGCTTATCTGCGCCCTCTGCATACTGTTGTTCGCCTTCGGCAAGCTGCTCCACACCGATCATATCGGTGAGAAGGGCCTCGGTAAAGGACTGCATGGTATCATCATATTTCTCCTGGGAAAGACTCAGGCTTTCCGCCAGTTCCTTCAGCTTTTCCGTTTCCGTAAGAAGCTCACCGTACTGTTCCCCGCTTTCATTGTTGAGCGCTTTTCCGTCCAGTGCACCGTAAGGAGCCGCGGCAAGGGAGAACAGGGCAGCTGCTGCGAGAAGAGCGGTGAAGGCTCGCCGTAAGGTTCTGCGGGGATCGCTTATGTGCAGGACATGCCTGAATTTCACGGTGGTCATACGAATAAACCAGTCACCAAACAGGAGTATCTGCGGCAAAGTGAAATTCACCAGCACGAGAGTGATTATGGTACCTATGCCTACATAGCGCCCAATGCCTGCAATAACGCATTGAGAAACCAGACGACCGATCAGCAGCCCTGCCAACACCATCATGGTGCCGGAGGTGATAATGGTGGGGAAGGACAGGTTCATGGTCTCAATGATGGCCTCTCGCCTGTCAAGCGTCCTGCGAAGGTCTGTATATCTGGACGACACAACGATCGCATAGTCGATATTTGCGCCCATCTGGATGGAACTGACGATAAGATAGCACATAAAGAAAACGTATTCGTTTCTCAGTACCGGGATGGAGAAGTTCATCCATATACTGCCCTGTATCACCAGAATGAGCAGCAGAGGCATGCCGAAGGATTTGAAAGTGAAGAGAAGAATCAGCATGACCAGAGCGATGGAAAACAGGCTTACGATCAACATATCCTTTTCAAAAGAGGTGTGGAAATCGCGGGCGCTGACGGAGGTGCCGGTCATACATATGCCATCGGGATAAAACTGCTCTGCAATCACATGCACACGGTCGAGAAAATCATAGGTCTCCTGCCCCTGTATGGGCAGATTAACATACAGAAGGATACGGCTGTAATTTCTGCCCTGTAGCTGCTTCTTTGCCATGTCAAGCTGAGAAGCAAGACTGTCTATCAGCTGAAGCTGTTCCTCCTCAAGAGATACATCCCCACTCTCCGCCTTGTCGCGCAGGAAGGTAAACAGGTCAATAATCGGTGCTTTATAAGTCTCCAGATCCTCCGTCACGCTTCTGTGATCGCCCACATTGGCGGCATAGTAGGCAAACAGGGCTTCGGATGTGAGTTCATCCACACCGGCAAGTTCCGCAAACTGTCTGTAATTAACGGCATCACCCAGCCTGTAACCGTCCATTACCTCCACGCCCGCAAGACCCAGAACACTCTCTACTTCCTGGCAGTCGGAAAGCTGATCGATCAGTGCGGCTTCCTTTTCATAGTCGCCGGCGGGAACCAGAACCGCCATCATGTTGTCACTGCCAAACTGTTCTTCGATGGCGGCTTGCGCGATGGTCTGCTCATTCTGTTTGGGGATGGGCACGATGTCCATGGTATAGGCATAGACACAGTTGCTGTATATCAGATAAGCGCCCACAACCAGTGCCACAAATATGGGTGGGAAAACGCAGCGAGTTGCGTAGGCAAATTTTCCTACAAAGGGGATCTTTGGTACAAAGCTCTTGTGCTTCGTTCTGTCCATCAGTCCGCCCAGCAGCATCAACAGTGCGGGCATGAACAGGAAAACAGAGAGAATACTGCAAATGATAGCCTTTATGAGCACAAAGCCCATGTCTGCGCCGAGACGAAACTCCATAAAGGTCATTGCCAAAAGCCCGGCGATGGTGGTAAGGCTGCTGGCGGATATCTCCGGTATAGACAGAGACAGGGCTTTTATCACAGCCTCTTTTTTCGGCAGCAGCTCATGCTCCTCCTTATAGCGGTTGCAGAAGATAATGGCATAGTCCACTGACAGGGCAAGCTGCAGCACAATAGCGACAGAGTTGGAGACAAAGGATATCGTGCCCATCAGGTAGTTTGTGCCCATGTTTATAATTGCAGCGGTCAGGAAGGTGCCAAGAAGTACAAGAACCTCGCCGTAGGTGCTGGAGGTAAAGATAAGCACAGCCACAACAACGATTGCCACCAGAATTACCACAACGCTCATTTCAGAGGCAATAATATCGGAAAGACTGGTACCCACCTCGGAATAAATATAGACGGTATTGTCCTCAAGCTCTGCTTTTACGGCTTTCATGGCCTGCACAGACTCCGGATCGGTGTTTTCACCGGTGAAGGTAATGTCAAACAGGGCATTGCCGTCCTGATAATGCTCTTCGGAAGTATCAAAGCTGACCTGCATCACGCCGGAGACGGAGGAGAGCCTGTCGGCAAGCTCCTGTGCTTCCTTTTCGGTCAGGTTTTCGACCATGATCTGTGCGGTGCCGTAGCTTGTGAATTCCTCCTCCATTATGGTAAGGCCACGCCGTGCCTCCGCAGTCTCAGGCAGGTAGACGGTAATGTCGTTTTCCACCTTCACCCAGCCTCTGGATACAGCGGAAAACAATATCAGTGCAATAAAAATGATCAGAAAAAGTTTGTTTTTATCGACAATAAATGCGGCTGCACGCTCCATAAAGCTGCTCTTGCCGTTCTTCAGCTCCTGATCCATTTCTCTCTCTCCCAATTTGAAATAGAACAATGATATAACATAAATCTATATAGAAAAATTGATTATCTTTTTAGAAGTTCTTATATGCCGTTATAGCCTGTTTTTACAGGCTTTTGCGGCATTTTTCTTTACGGAAGATGTTCTTAAATCCTCTTATATCCCCTCATGTTTTCGCGTTCAAAAGTAGTAGGTTGGGCCGTGGCCGTATAATGGTGTAAAATGAAAAATGAATGAGCCAAAGGCTCAACCTTTGGTAGTGTCAAGAGTTATGCGCAAATTTTTATGAGGTCTGGTAGAAATCTAT
>CAZESU010000136.1:0-4144 GCA_964515275.1 uncultured Oscillospiraceae bacterium | reverse complement strand
TGATTATTGTAACACAGCGAATCTTTCTTGTCAAGATCTTTTTTTCAATCTTTTTAAAGTTTTTGTCTCTCGGCTTTCTGAATCACCGGCTGTCTTTCGGACAGCTTGTTTAATATACCACCAGAAAACCTGCCTGTCAACACTTTTTTTGCGATTTTCCGAACTTTTTTAATTTTTCAAAATATTGTGAGTTTTTCGGGTTATACTACACAATATGTATAAATTTAAAATGGATCATCCGGGTCCGCACCCCAAAAGGACGCCGGAATATGACTGTGAAATCACCATAAAAAATCTGAAAGATATTTTTGCAAGCTGTGGGGATTTTGAGGATCGCCGAATAAACTACGGGCTTGCAGGCAGGCTTTTCTTAAGCCTTTGCTGGATTGACGGAGTAGTCTCCGGAGACGAAGTTTCTCAGGATGTGATCCGTCCTTTGACGGACATGCTCCGTTCCGCGGGCCGCTCGGCAGAAGAATGTGCCGGACTGATAAAGGAGGGTCTGGTCTACTCCTATTCTGTCAAAGAGCGCACCGACACGGATGATCTCATCAATGATCTTACGCATGGCTACTGTGCCGTGGTCTTTGACGAGCTGAATCTTGCTCTTACCTTTGAGCTTCGAACCACAAATGTTCGCTCAATATCGGAACCTACGCTGGAGAAATCGATCAAAGGCGCCAAGGATTCTTTTGTGGAGACCCTTCGCATTAACACTTCTCTTGTGCGCCGCCGGATATGCTCGCCAAAACTGAAATCCGTGGAGAGCAATATCGGCAGAAAGAGCAACACCCGCGTGGCCATGATGTTTATTGACGGTGTGGCAGATCCTGCCAAGGTGGAGGAGCTGGCTGCCAGGCTTGACAGCATAGATGTGGATGTGCTGCTGGCTACCGGCACCATTGAGGAATATATCGTGGACGTGCCCCTCTCACCATTTCCTCAGCTTCTGCATACGGAGCGCCCGGATCGCTTTGCCATGTATCTCAGCGACGGCAGGATCGGCCTTTTGGTGGATGGGCTTCCGGTAGGACTTTTGCTGCCTGCCAGCTTCGGGGAATTCATGCGGGTAACCGGCGACAGCAGTATGCACTATCTTGTGGCTACCTCGCTGACTCTGCTGAGGTATCTGGCGCTGGTCTTGAGTCTTTTCCTGCCCGCTTTATATGTGGCAGTGGCTATGTACCACCAGGAGATGATACCTACCAAGCTCCTGCTGTCCATTGTTGAAGCCAAACAGAAGGTACCTTTTTCTACCGCTCTTGAAGTAATCGGTCTGCTGGTAGCTTTTGGCCTGCTGCAGGAGGCGGGTCTCCGGCTGCCAAACCCCATCGGGGACACGGTGTCCATCATCGGCGCTCTTATCGTTGGGCAGTCAGCTGTTGAGGCAAAGTTAGTCTCTCCGATAGCCATAATTGTTGTCGCCGTATCGGGCATTGCCTGCTATACCCTGCCCAGTCAGGATGTGGGATCTGCCATAAAGCTATGCCGGTTTTTGATGTTATTGTCGGCAATTGCGGCAGGCTTTTTCGGCGTTGGCATCTTCTGTTGCCTTTTGCTGCTGCATCTGGCCGGGATTGACAGCTTCGGTATAGATTACACCGCACCTTTGAGCGATGGGCGTCCGGGAGGACTTTTCCGAATGCTGATACGCCGACCAAAAAAGGATGTCAAATTCCGGGACCCAAGCCTGAATACTTCCGACAAGAGGCGGCAAAAATGAAAAAAACGGTATCCTTTCTTATTATAATATGTCTGCTTCTGCCTCTCAGCGGCTGTTCCGGCATATACTCCAACTTCCGTGAGATAGAACAGCTTTTGGTGATACAGACCATGGGTCTTGATTATTCGCCGGAAGGAATCAGTCTGTCGCTGGCCTCCGGTGCAAACAGCATGAGCAGCAGCCCCATACTCCTGCACGGCACCGGAGTATCCATCACCAGTGCCATTGAGCATATTCTGAACTATTCCCAGGAGGAGGAGCTTTTCCTGTCCCACATCGGTCATGTGGTGCTGGGAGAGGAGGCCGCCAAAAACGGGATTGAAAAGTATCTCTCCTATATCTGCCGCTCACCGGAGATGCAGATTGACGTGCCCCTGTATATCGTCAAGGGCGGCACTGCTGAAGAGGCCATCACGCAGGTAGGAGACGGCAGCACCGGTATATCCGAGGCGCTGGAAGCCGTATATGACAATGTGGGTGAGAGGGGCGACAGCAAAGCCTTTTCCGCCTCAGACCTGATACGCAATCTTGAGCGGCACGGCAGCGCCCTTATCTGCGCCATAGAGTGCAGTCCTTCCGCGCAGGTGACCGCAGGCCAACAGGAGAGCAGCAGCTCTTCTGGCGATGAAAGTCAGAAAAACTCCGGCAGCGAAAGTGCAGAAGGCTCCGGCGGAGAAGAAGAAAGACAGCAGGAGTCCGGCGCTGAAAAGGAAAAGAAGGAGACCGGTGCCGAGAGCTACACGGTCGCCCCTGTGGGCTACGGTGTCATAAAAGGCAATCAGCTCTGCGCCTACATCGATAAGGAGCAGGCCATTGGCGTGGGTATCCTGATAAATGACATGGGGATAAGCGATATCGTGGTAAATGACCGCTATGCCTCTCCGGTCACGCTGGAGCTGGACCAGGGCGGCTCGGTCACAAAGCCTGTATGGTCTGACAGCGGTGAATTGGAAATGCTGGACATTCAGGTGAAGATCGCTGCAAACATTGCCGAAATCGGAGGGGGCGGTCACTTCGGTGAGGCGGATTATGAGGACTATCTGACCGCAGAGCTGGAAGCCGCAGTATCAGAGAGGATAAGCTCGGTAATACAACTTTCCAAGACCCTTGGTGCCGATTTTCTGGGGCTTGGCAGTATCGTGGAGATGGATGACCCTGAAAAATTTGACGCACTGGGTCAGGATTTTGCCTCTCTGCTCTCAGCTTTGCCGGTACGCATAACCGTAAGCGGGCAGGTCAAGCACACAAATGATATAAGGGATGAACAAGTGTGAATTTCAAAGACAGCTTTGACCGCAGGCAGATGATTGCTCTGTGTACCGTGATATTCCTTGTCCCTGCGCTGCAGCTTTTTCCCTCCGGGGTCACACAGCTTGCAGGGCGGGCGGCGTGGCTTTCAGCGCCTGCAACTGTGATTCCGATGCTGCTGTATATCATGTTTCTCTGCCGCTTTATGGATCGGCGGATGGAGGGCGAGGGTCTTGCGGAATTGTATCTGCGCTCTTTGGGCAGTCTCGTCGGAAAGCTTGCGCTGCTGATTACAGCGCTGTGGCTTCTGCTGTACGGCGGATTTATGCTGCGCTCAGGTGCAGACAGGTTTGTGACCACGATCTATCCCAACAGCTCTTCGCCCTTTTTCTCTGTTACCATGGGTATCATAGGCACCGTGGCGGCCATGGGGGCAGTCAGATCTCTTGTCCGGGTGGCGAAGCTGGTGCTGCCAGTGATCTTCGGGGTGCTGCTGCTTGTGCTGATTACCGCCCTCTTCTCTGTGGATATGACAAATCTGTTGCCGGTGACCAAGCACGACGTTATTCCCGTGGCAAAGGGTGCGGCAGCGGCAGTGAACGTTCTGGCCATCGTGCTTTATCTGATATGCTTTGCGGAGGGGCTAACGCCAAAAACGCCCGGAAGGGAAAAGGCGTTCTCCCTTTGGGCGCTGGCGGTTGTTGCATTGCTTTGTATAATATGTTTTGACATTATCGGTAATTTTGGCCCGGAACTCACGGCAAATCTGACCCAACCCTTTTTCTCGCTGGTGCGAAATCTTGTGTTTTTCCGAACCCTTGAAAGGGTGGAGGCTCTGGTAGGGACATTATGGGTATTTTCGGATTTTCTGATGATATCGCTGCTTCTTTACAGTGCCCAGCACTGTCTGCGCCTGATCATGGGAAAAGATCCCCAGTTTCGCGGCGAAAAGTTTTTTGACATGAGTGGCGGGCGCTGGGTCATACCCCTTTGCGGTCTGGCTGCGATCATTGTCTCTGTGCTCATTGCGCCTAACGCTCAGAGTCTTGAATTCTGGTCTGAGATGCTGATACCGCTTTTCAATCTGGCCTACGCACTGCTGTTTCTGCCGGCAGTATATATCATCGGTCTGATAAGGAAGACCTTATAAAACAGGCGCCCTGAAACGCAGGG
>CAZESU010000135.1:0-4286 GCA_964515275.1 uncultured Oscillospiraceae bacterium | reverse complement strand
GGGCAGAAGTGAGCGGGGCGGCGTCCGAATGACGCCACCCCTTTGTCCTGCCTCGTGTCCCGGCTCATGTCCCACCCCGGCTCTCGAGCGTGAAATCCGCCAGTCGTATGCCGGTCCGCTTGAAGAAAAACCCGTCCATTTTATCCTCGAGCAGCTTGCGTTCTGTCTTTGTCAGCATGTACTCGTAGTGGTACTCCTTCCCCTCGGCCTCCACGATGAAGGCCAGCGTGTTGAGAGGACAGTGCCGGTGCAGGTCATAGAGCGCGCTGATGCGGATCTCCTCGTCGGAGATATACGCGAGGCCGAACACCTCGTCCACGGGGAACACAGGCTCCATGCGAAACGCGGCCTGATCCCTGTTCTCAAACGAGACACGGGAGAACACGATCTCCGAGGGGAGCAGCCGCCGCGTACTTGTACTTTTCAAAAAAGAAATACTATTTGTTGGAATCATTTTTTTTCATCTCCACTTTTTCTAAAATCCTTCTATTGCGAACTGACCGGGCAGGACACCGTCCTGCATCCACCAATGGAAGATCTCATTCGGGTCAGTCCCGATCCGCCAGCTCCCGTCAAGCTTTCCGTGCCGCGCTCGTTCCTGTATCATCTTCTCAAAGGCATATAGATAGGCGGCCTTGTATTTAGGCCAGCGCCTGAATTCCTCCGCCCTCCCTTTGCGGCTTGCCAGTGGGCAGCCGATGCATCCCAGACGGTGAAAGCCCTCGTCATACAGACAGCAGTAAGAAATATTCTCGCTTCTGATGAATTGCCAGACATCCCTATCTGTCCAGTCGATGATGGGGTTGAGCGTTGTCTTGTGTCGGGCGTAGCAGCTTTCGACCATGCGGCGGCTCTCGCTGTTGTCGTTGAGCAGCATGAAGCCACCCTGACGTGTGGAAGCAAAATCCTCGCTGTCTCCAAACTCCCGTTTGGCATTGCGGCTCATGATGGTGACGAGCCCCTGGTTGTTCTCCCTGTTACGGCTCTCCGCCCAGCGGACACCCGTAACAGCCATTCTGCCTATACCGCCGGACTCTTTTAATTCCTCGCAACAGTATCTGACCAGGCGCGTTGGAGGCATCAACTTGCGCGGGATCAAATTCCACATGGTTATTGGCTTTCCGTCATCATCAAGCGGAACCTCGCGGTGTACGTCCGGGTGCTCGTCCCGAATGAAGCGCACGAGCTCCGGCGCATCAACACTGGTCACACGGTAGTGGGCATCAAATTTTGCTCCGGCCATCTCCAGCAGGGCCTTGCAGACGACGGAATCCTTTCCGCCCGAAAAAGCAAGATAGAAACCCTCCGGTGGTTGAAAGGCTTCTATCCGTTTGAGTGAGGTGTCAATCTTTTTGATCAGTTCGTTCGTCATTTGCGTTTGAGGTCATTTTGGGTGTCGGCTTCGTTTTGGGCTTTGGGGCAGGGGGCTTTTTACAGCGGCTTCCGATGTAGTCACGCACGTCGGCGGGAACGGTTTTTTCGTAGAGCTCCTCGAGCATTTTTCCAAGTTCCTTCTGCAGTGTGGTTGTTTTCTCTTTCTGTAAGTAAAAGGTGAGCGCTTCCAGGCGTTCGGTCTCAATGCTGATGCTGAGTTCTGTTTTTTCCATTTCATAATTTCTCCTCGTATAGTTTCTTAGTCGTAGTTGATGTAGGCGATTTTCAGCCAGTGCGTCCAGCCGCGCCCGGCAAGCTGCGTCTTGACCACGCCGTAGCGTGCCCCCATCGCTTCGATCACCTCGCCGCCCCCGATGTAGACTCCGATGTGGCCGTCGTGCCAGACGGCGAGGCCGGGGATCTCCGGGATGCTGTCGATGGTGCCGGACTCTGATGCGTTGTAGTACATCTGGTTCGCGCCAATGTCCGGCATCCCGTGTGAGCCGTACTGGATGGTCTGCGTCTCCGGGTCATACCAGCCGTAGCTCTTGATGAGCCCGACGCAGTCAGCCGTGCGGCGGCCCACCCAGTGCTCACGGATGAAGTCCGCGTAGTTCCCGACGCCGTCCGGGTACTGCGCGAGCTTGGAGGCGAAGGCATCTTCGGTCAGCACATTGCCGAAGGTACCCCACACATAACCCCAGCCGGATTCGTAGGCGTGAGTCACATAGGCAACCAGTCCTTCAGCGGTTTTGTTGGGATCGGCGGCAGCAGGCGGGACGTCCATCTCCGTGCTGTATGGCTCATCTATGAAGCTGTAGTCCCCGTCGTAGGTCACGTCGCCCATGTCTCCGGCGATCATGCTGTAGATGTGCCGGATGTTCTCATAGTCCTCGTCGGTGATCTCTCTGCCGAGGAGATTCTCAATGTTTGTGTAGGCGGCGCTCAATGACACCGGCGCAACTTTTGTATAGCGTTCTTCCTTCTCTGTAATCTCACCGTTTTCATCTTCGACCTCAACGATCTTTACTGCTTCTTCGCTGGTGAAGAAACAGTCCACGAAGCGGTTGGCCGCCCGGCGGCTGGGCGAGTCCTCGCCAAAGCAGAGGGCAAGAAAAACAGCCTTGACCCGAATGGGATCAAGGCTGCCGCCGTCTTCCATCTGCGTGTTCGCGGAGGTGACGGCGGAATCCAGAAGGGAGAACGCAGCTTGCATCTCTTGAATATGACTTCTCAGTTCCTCCGGCGTCTCCGCCGAGAGCTCGGCCCCGTAGAAGCAGGCTTCCACCGTATTGACGTTGTGCTCCGCCTCCCCGGAGGCCAGTGCGCAGAGGAACGCGATCAGAAGGATCAGGGGAGAGAGCACCGCTGCCAGAGTCCACGCAATCGTCTTGCGTCCATCCTCGCTGCCGAGAGAACTGAGCGCCAGCCGTATCAGCCTCAGCTTCATTTTCCGCCCGCCTCTCCGAACAGTGCCTTTTTATACGGCGGGGCCTCCACCTTGAGGAGGTAGCGCTCGTTGCCGCACTTGTACAGACAGGTTCCGCGATTGGGATGGCGGATCAATTCATACTCCGCCCCCTCCAACTGGAGCATATCCATGTAGGAGCGCTTGTCAATGGACCCGGCGTTGAAGAGAAATTGATGCGGCGGGATGGAGAACAGCGGCTTTGTCATTTCGCGGACGGTGGGCTGGTCGAAGTCCTCCAGATTCTGCGAGGCCATCAGCATTGCGGAGTTGCGCATGCGGACACGCTTTAAGCAGTTTCGGATGTACTTGATGGCGGTGGGGTTGTCCAGCCAGAGGTACAGCTCGTCCAGCGCGGCCACAGTGTTTCCCTCGGACAGCAGCTTGTTGGACATGTACGACAGGATATTGAACAGGATCGCGCTGCTCACGTTCTTCGCCACGTTCGTCAGACCGCCGACACCGAATACGAGAAAGCGGCTGGACGTGATGTTGGTACGTCCATTGAAGAACTGTGAGTCGGAGCCGACGCACATGGAGTGCAGCCCCAGCAGAACTTCCTGTAGGAGCTGCTTCGTGTAGAGCTGCGTCTGCTGTACATCGTAGGCGTTGTATTCCCGCAGGATCAGCTGGTACAGGTTGGAGAGGATCGGCACCTGTTCGGGCCGGAGCGTTTTGAAGTCCGTCTCCTCCGAGATGTTCCACTCGGCATAGAGCCGCGCAAGTAAGATCTCGATGGTGTCGATCTGCGCGTCCGTGAAGTCCTTGTATGCACGGAAGAAATCTTTCAGGAAAGAAATGTGCTGAGCGAGTATAGAAGTTTTTCTGAATGTTTCCGGCGCTTCCAAGTCCAGCGCGTCCGTGGCTTCTTCGTTCTCGCTCCAGCACTTCGGCTCGAGCACATTGATGCGGTATTCGCCTGTCATCAGGTCGAGGAAGCATCCGCCCACCGCCTCGCACAGCGCTTTCTGTTCGTGCTCCGCGTCCAGAGAGATGACGGACTTCCCGGACTCCAGAATGTTCAGCATCAGCAGCTTCATCAGGTAGGACTTGCCCTGCCCGGAGTTGCCGAGGATCAGGATGTTTGCGGAAGATTTATCTGCGTCGCGCTGATCGAAGTCCACGAGAATGTTGGTGCCGAAGCGATCCTTGCCGATGTAGAAGCCGTGGCGATCCGTCTTGCCGGAGTAGTTGAAGGGATAGAGATTGGCCACAGAGCTTGCAGGTAAGACACGTTCAAACTGAGACCCGAATCGGTTGTAGCCCGCAGGGCGGACACAGTCGAAGCCCTGCTGCTGACGGAGCAGGAGCTTGTCCACATTGAGTTTGCTTCGGATCAGCTCCGCCTGCACATCCACCTGAAGCTGTTTGAGGTCGTTATAGCTCTGGGCGATCAGCTCAATGAACACCGCGCAGCGGGCGAGAGGCTCTCCGCTTTTGCGCA
>CAZESU010000134.1:0-4295 GCA_964515275.1 uncultured Oscillospiraceae bacterium | reverse complement strand
CTTCTTTGCTATATCAGGTCTCAAAGCCCACCAGAAAGCCGCCCTCCTCGGCGTAGTAGCAGCAGAGCCCCCGGTTGGGGCCCAGTTTCAGGTCACAGTCGGGATATTCATCCTTTATCATCTCTGCCAGCTTTTCAACAGCCTCCAGATTGTAGGAATGTCTCAGCCGAACCTTGCCGCCGTGGTAGCCCAGTTCCTTCATGGTTTCCCATACTTTGCTGATGGCTCGCTTCTCACCCCGACACTTGTGCAGAGGCTGCAGGTCGCCCATATCACTGCCCTTGCCGACGATGCGTATTCCCAGTATACCGGCAGCAGCGGCCAACGCCGGGCTGACTCTGCCGTTTTTCGCAAAGTTTGACAGGGATTCCAGAGAGAACACAATGTGGGTTTTCCGGTTATATTCCTTGATCTCGCTGCACACCTGCTCAAAGCTGAGCCCGCTTTGAGCAAGCTGGGCATATTTCTCCATAATGAGCTCCAGCTCCGGCCCGGTGGTCAAGGTGTCCAGCATAAACACCTTTCGTTCGGGATATTTGCTCCTGTATTCTTCGGCGGCAATGGCACCGGCATTGTAGCAGCCGGAGAGATGGCTTGTTATGGCAGCGCCATATACGATGTCCGCATCGCCGAAGGCCTCGAGCCAATCGCCCACACCGGGACAGGCGGTTCCGGATTTACCCTTGTACTCTTTCAGCTCACGCAGCATTTCGGGCACATCCAGTGAACTGTTATCCACATACTCCTTGCTGCCTGCCAGTATCCTCAGGGGCGCTGCGGTGAAATCCACGCCCTCCATGGTGTACAGGTTCGAGGAGGAGTCGGTTACAAACTTTATCTTCATGTCAATACTCCATTTTTAAAAACTTTTTATCGGTTTTTAAATAACCGATGCTTGACAGTATACGCGATTTTATTTAACCTGTCAACAGTTATTGAAAAACTTATTATGGGATTTTGTTGACAAGGAGAAAAAACGCAGCTATAATAAAAGTATGAATACGGAAATGAAACGCGACCTTTCAGCCGGCATCCGGGATTTTCGTCTGCCCGCCTATGACGAGATACCCGATGTGGGCCTGTATCTGGAGCAGACTGTAAAATATATCAACGCTTTTTTCGCCCCTTTTCCCGATATGGAGCTGACAGCCTCCATGGTCAGCAACTATGTGAAAAAGGGGCTTGTACCCAATGCGGTCAAAAAGCAGTATTACCGGGAGCAGATCGCTTATCTGATCTATATAAGCGTTGCAAAGGTATCCGTCTCCATTGACAATATCAATCTGATGCTGCAAATTCAGCAGGATTCTTATCCCATTTTTACAGCCTATGAGTACTTTCGGAAAGAGCTGAAAAATGTGCTGGATTATGTGTTCGGCTTCAAGGAAAAGCTGGACAATGTGGGCGTTGAGGATACGGAGCAGAAATTTTTATTGAGAAAGGCCGTCATTGCCTTTGCGCATAAAATGTATCTTGATATCTACTTTGCCGCTTTGAGAGCAGAAAATGACCTCCAATAAAGACCTTATTGTACGTGAAAGACACCCTTTCTGGGTTTCTTTCACCGTATCTTCCTTCCCGTTGTCCTGCTGTGTACCTTTTTTCTGACAGGCAAGAACTCCCCTATGTATGCACACAGGGGAGTTCTTTTATAAGTATCAGCCAAGGGCCACGTCCAGTGCCATCATCAGCGTAAATCCCAGGGCAAACAGGATGGTTCCAATATTGGAGTGCTCGCCCTCAGACATTTCGGGGATCAGTTCCTCCACCACAACGTATATCATAGCGCCAGCCGCAAGGCTCAGGCAGTAGGGAAGGATGGGTATGATGAACCGTGCCGCCGCAATGGTCAGCAATGCACCCAAAGGCTCCACAGCGCCGGACAGCGCTCCGAAGCTGAAAGAGCGAAACTTGCCGGAACCCTCTGCCCGCAGGGGCATGGAGATGATAGCTCCCTCCGGGAAATTCTGTATGGCAATGCCAAGTGACAGAGTCAGCGCACCGGCAAGGGACAACTCTGCGTTTCCCATCTGCCAACCGGCAAACACCACGCCTACCGCCATTCCTTCCGGCAGATTGTGCAGCGTTACCGCCAGCACCAGCATGGCCGAGCGGGAGATGGGAGCCTTTGGTCCCTCAGCCTTTTTGCTGTTCATATGCAGGTGCGGAATAATCCGGTCAAGCAGCAGCAGGAACAAAATGCCCAGCCAGAATCCTACCGCGGCGGGAACGAAAGCCCAGTTCCCCATATGTTTTGCCTGCTCCATTGCAGGAATCAGCAGGCTCCATACCGAAGCCGCCACCATAACGCCTGCCGCAAATCCGGTAAGCGCTCTTTGTACCGCGCGGTGCATCTTGCCCCGCATGAAAAATACGCATGCTGCACCCAAAGTCGTGCCCAACCAGGGAAGCAGTATTCCATATGCAGTCTCTTTCATTTTCAGCCTCCTTTTTCATCTGCAAGGATGAAACACTGTGTATTCTATCAGACCTATATACCCTTGTCAAAAGTTGCTGCACGCTATTTACAAGAAGTTTCACATAATAATAAATCACACGATGCAATACAAGAGATTTTAAATAAATAAAGACAGAGTAAACCCATGAAAAAATTCTGCTGCTAATATCAGTATATGCAATGTTATTTTTGTTGACAGTCTGCGGGAAAGGTCCTGCGGAAATTGCCCCCACGGAGACTGTCACCGTGGATATGGCCGTGCCGGAATCCGTCCCGACTGAAACGGCGGATTCGGAGCAGAATAGGATATATGCGGAGATTATAGATCAGTACCATACGGCTCTTTCTGAGAACTGGGATGGCGCACAGTTTATGGACACAGGGCTGAATTTCATGGTGGCCTATGCCTATGGGGAACAGCCTTTTGAGAACGTGGGGTATGTCATCACCGATATCAACGCCGAAGGAATGGAGGAACTTCTCATAGGTGCGCTGATTGAGGATGAATCTATCGGTCATATGATTTTGACCTGTATACGCAGGATGAAAACGGTGCGACGGTTCTGGTGTTTGACAGCAGCGAGCGGAACCGGTGCTACTATGCCGGGGATAACCGCTTTGCCAATCTGGGCGCCGGCGCCTTTGAGGAGAGCTTTGAGACCACGGTAAAGTTTGAGGACAGCGAGACGATCGATATGACTTACACCACCAAGCCTTCCGACTGTGTACTGCCTGAGCTGATTCCGTTTTCACAGTGGGAAAAATGAGAGGAGAGAAAAATGAAAGATAAAAAACTTTACAGGATTCCCGAAAAGGGGATGATAGGCGGCATTTGCGCCGGAATTGCGGACTATTTTTTCCATTGACCCCAACGTTGTCCGGCTGGGCTGGATTCTGTTCTGCGCCATGGGCGGCAGCGGTTTTTGGCTTATCTGATTGCTTTTTTCCTGATCCCCGAAAAACCCTGAGAGCAAAAAATGTCCCCATTTTCATCTTGAAAATGGGGACATTTTTCAGCCTTGCGGGGAAAGACTGTCTACAAGAGCCTGCATCTCGTTTTTGGAGGAGGCTCTGTGGGCCTTTTGCAATATTTCAGACTGCCTTTCCTCTGGAAGATCGGAAAATACTTTCATTGCTTCCGGGTTTTGCACCAGCGCAAAACCAAAACCCAGGGGCAGTTTCGTTTTATCCATTATACACACCTCTTTCAGATATCCTGCCGGTTTGCCGCAGTCAGATCGTTTTCGATATTGTCGCGGGCAAGGTCGTTGTCTATCACCGGGTATACCTTTGAAACGGGCTTTTCTTTTTTGTCCGGCTTATTGCCTTGAGCCCTGTTGTTTCTTGACATAAAGCTCACCTCAAAAATAGAATTCCCGACGCGTCAAAAAATATGTATATGCGTTTTCCGCACGGCGCAAGGGTTCTTTGCCCGATAAAATATGAGCTTGTCGGAAAAGCGCACCGGACTATTACGACAAGCTGACACATCAAATCACATTCCCCGGTAAAATCGTGCAGACCGTTCCTGCTTCGCCATTTTTTCATTGCAGGATGAGTATACTTTACACAGAAAAATGCCGAACTGCAAATTATGCCTCTAAAACTGCATTTTCTGCCATTTGGAGCAATGGCAACACCATATAATGCAAATCGCGAATACGCCCATAGATAAGCAAATGAGTCTGTCCGACCTGAACGATGTGAGCTGGCACAGGTGCGGACAAAAAAAGAATTTCTTGCGCAGATCAAGCGCAGAGAGCGTGAAAAATCTTCCGTACAAGCCAAAGTGGAACATATCTTTGCTGTTGTGAAGCGGCAGCTGCATTTTCGAAAG
>CAZESU010000133.1:0-4336 GCA_964515275.1 uncultured Oscillospiraceae bacterium | reverse complement strand
ACCAGAGCTGACGGGAGATGCACCAGTCGTGGACATTCTCCATCCAGTTCAGATATATCTTTGTAAATCTCTCGGGAACGAATTTGATGCGTCCGTCCTTAACGACCTCAATGGCCTTCTTGGCGAGCGGGGCCATCTTGACAAACCACTGGGGGCTGGTGAGAGGCTCCACAACGGTACCGCAGCGGTAGCAGCAGCCAACATTGTGGCTGTAAGGCTCCACCTTGACCAGATATCCCTGCTCCTCAAGGTCTGCAACGATAGCTTTTCTGGCCTCGTAGCGATCCATACCGTCATACTTGCCGCCGTTTATAATCTTTGCATCCTCGTCGATGCACTTAATCTGCTCCAGATTGTGGCGCAGACCAACTTCATAGTCATTGGGATCGTGACAGGGTGTCATCTTAACGGCGCCGGTGCCGAAGCCCAGTTCAACATAGTCGTCGGCGACGATGGGCAGTTTTCTGCCCACCAGAGGCAAGATGGCATTTTTACCCACAAGGTGCTTGTATCTCTCATCGTCAGGGTGAACAGCCACACCGGTATCGCCCAGCATGGTCTCAGGACGGGTGGTAGCAATGATGAATTCCTCGTCGGAATCCTCAATGGGATAACGGATGTGCCAGAAATTGCCGGGCATGTCCTTGTATTCCACCTCAGCGTCAGACAAGGCGGTGCGGCAATGAGGGCACCAGTTGATGATGCGGCTGCCCTTGTAGATCAGACCCTTGTCGTAAAGGTCGCAGAAGGTCTCGCGAACAGCTTTTGCGCAGGTCTCGTCCATGGTGAAGCGGCTGCGATCCCAGTCGCAGGAAACGCCCATGCTCTTCTGCTGCTCCACAATACGGTCGCCGTACTGGCCTTTCCATGCCCAGACACGCTCAAGGAATTTATCGCGGCCCAGGTCATAGCGGGTCTTGCCATCCTCTTTACGGAGAACCTCTTCCACCTTGATTTGGGTAGCGATACCGGCATGGTCAACGCCGGGAAGCCACAGAGCGGAAAAGCCCTGCATGCGCTTATAGCGAGTCAGAATATCCTGCAAAGTGGCATCAAGGGCGTGGCCCATATGAAGCTGACCGGTGACGTTGGGAGGAGGCATCACAATGGAGAAAGGCTTTTTCTCCGGGTCGATCTTGCCCTTGAAATAGCCGCCCTTCATCCACATATCATAAATTTTCTTTTCCACAGCCTGTGGTTCATAGACTTTCGGAAGTTCTTTCATTTTCATTTCTCCTGTATATTCAAATTCTTCATCATCCATATTGTTTTTCAGGTACGCTCCCGTGGACTCTCCACAAAGCTGTATTCCTCTTCCGGTGTTCCACAGGCTCACCCCCTTTAATAAAAAAAGCCCTGAAGCCAAAAGGCTTCAGGGCGATAACATACCGCGGTACCACCTGAATTCCGCAAAATGCGGCACTCCTGGGTTTGATAACGGAAACCACGCGCCAACGCTACACAGGCTAATCCCTTCACGCCGGATGCTCCGGACCGACCTTCCGCAGCGCATCATGAAAGCTTGCACCATGCGCTTCCTCTCTGCAAATCCGCAAACTGCGTACTCCTGCCCTTCTCAGCAAGTATGAAATATTATAATTTACTGCTTCTGATTTGTCAACACAAACAAAAGGTTTGCCGAAAATTTGTGCACTATTTTGCGCCATCCAGATACTCACAGGCACTCAAAGCGGCAATATTTCCCTCGCCCGCAGCCTTGGCGATCTGATAGGGCTTGCCGGTACAGTCTCCGGCAGCGAACACGCCGGGCACATTTGTCGCCATGTGTCTGTCAGTGACAATTCCGCCCTTTTCGTAGTTCAGTCCGGGCACCAGCCTTGTGACGGAAACGGTATCCTTTATAATAAAAACACCGTCTACTTTATATTCCTCGCTGCGGTAATGCAGCGTATCCGCCTTCATTCCGCCGCTTATCTCGTATCTGCCGTTTTCCTCAAAGCGGAGCACATTACAGCCAATATCCTCCAGAAATTTTGCGTCCTCTTTGGCTTCCCTGCTGTTGCCGATCAGGGCCACGGTTTTTCCCCTGTAAAGCATACCGTCACAGGTGGCACAATAGCTTACGCCCCGGCCCAAAAATTCACTTTCTCCGGGATACAGGTTTTCCCGGGTTATGCCGGCGGCAATAATAAGGGAGCGGGACTGATAAAAATCATTTCCCACCGCCACACCGAAAATATCGCCCATGGGCATCACGTTCAGCGCACGTCCGGGGATAATATCCGCCGTGCTGTCTTCCAGCTGGTGCCGGAAAAGGTCGGTCATCTGTTCCCCTGTCATAGCGGACAGACCGGGATAATTTGTGACATTTTCGGCCTTATGCAGGTTGCTGGTCTCCGGGCCGTTTGTAATCACTGCCACGGCCTTGCCCCGATTCAGCCCCGTGAGCGCCGCAGACAGCCCTGCAGGCCCTCCGCCGATGATGATAATATCGTATATCTCCCGCATCTGCGCACCGCCTTCTTTTTTCGTAGTTTACCACTTTTTTGTTGTAATTACTACCCCAATCGTTTATAATATCATAGAATTTTCAAAAGGAGATAGAGAGACATGGAAGAGACCAGAAACTTTATCGAAGCCTTTGTTCAGGAGGATCTCTCCGAGGGTAACCGCTGCTACGGAATGCAGGTACATACCCGCTTTCCGCCTGAGCCCAACGGCTACCTGCATATCGGTCACTGCAAGGCTCTGACTATAGATTTCAGCACGGCTGAGCGTTTCGGCGGCATTTGCAACCTGCGTATGGACGACACCAATCCTGCCAAAGAGGACACCGAGTATGTGGACGCTATTCAGGAGGATATCCATTGGCTGGGCTTTGACTGGGGCGACAGATTCTACTATGGTTCTGACTATTTTGAGCAGACCTATGAATATGCGATTGAACTTATCAAGAAGGGTCTTGCTTATGTATGTGAACTGACACCTGATCAGTTCAAGGAGTATCGCGGCGACACTACCCACCCCGCCATCAGTCCCTGGAGAGATCGGCCCATCGAAGAGAGTCTTGACCTGTTCGAACGCATGAAGAACGGCGAATTTGAGGAGGGCAAATACACACTCCGCGCTAAGATCGATCTTGCCAGCGGCAACTTCAACATGCGCGACCCTGTGCTCTATCGTATCAGATATATCGAACATCACCGGCAGGGCACCAAGTGGTGCATCTTCCCCATGTACGATTTTGCCCACCCCATTCAGGACGCTCTGGAGGGTATCACCCACTCCCTCTGCTCTCTGGAATATGAGGCACACCGCCCCCTGTATGACTGGGTTGTTTCAAACGTGTCCATTCCCGGCATCAAGCCCCGGCAGATAGAGTTTGCAAGACTGGGCATCAACTACACCGTCATGTCCAAGCGTAAGCTCCGTCAGCTTGTAGAGGAAAAGCGGGTCTCCGGCTGGGACGATCCCCGTATGCCCACCCTTTGCGGTCTGCGCCGCCGCGGATACACTTCAAAGTCCATCCGGGATTTCTGCGAACGCATCGGCGTTGCCAAGGTGGACTCCACCGTGGACTGGGCGCTGCTGGAAAGCTGCCTGCGTGACGATCTCAATGCGAATGCAAAGCGCGTCATGGCTGTTCTGCACCCGGTCAAGCTTACCGTCACCAACTACCCGGAGGGTCAGAGCGAACTGCTCACTGTTGAGAATAACCCCCTGAAGCCGGAGGATGGTACCCGGCAGGTCAGTTTTTCCCGCAATCTGTGGATTGAGGCGGATGACTTCATGGAAGTCCCCGTTCCAAAGTACAAACGTATGCACCCGGGCTATGAAGTCCGTCTCAAGGGCGCTTACCTTGTCACCTGCACCAGCTGCACCAAGGACGAAAACGGCAATGTGACCGAGATATTCTGCGAATACGATCCCATGAGCCGCGGCGGTGATCCTGCCGACGGCCGCAAGGTTAAGGGTGCTACCATCCATTGGGTGGACGCCGCTACCTGTGCAGATGCGGAAGTTCGTATCTATGACTACCTCTTCAACGACCCCGAACCCGATGGCCCGGACAAGAATTTCCTGGACTACATCAATCCCGATAGCCTTGTAGTTTTAAAGGGCTGCAAGGTGGAAGCCAGTCTCGCTGAAATTCCCATGCCTGAAAAGGGTAAGAATTCCGAGAGCTTCCAGTTTATGCGTCAGGGTTACTTCTGTCTCGACAATCGGGACGCCGCTCCCGGGCATCTGGTGTTCAATCGTGCCGTTGCTCTTAAAGAAGGTTTCAAAAAGTAAAATAAAAGAAATATCGCCGGCAGGAAATGAACCGCTACCCGTCAAGAGGACAGTGAAAAAATATAAGATTTTGTAGCACAAC
>CAZESU010000132.1:0-4463 GCA_964515275.1 uncultured Oscillospiraceae bacterium | reverse complement strand
GGTCTCCACCATGTGCACGGGGATGCGGATGGTGCGGGCCTGATCCGCAATAGCGCGGGTGATGGCCTGCCTGATCCACCAGGTGGCGTAGGTGGAGAACTTGTAACCCTTGGTATGGTCAAATTTCTCTACCGCTTTAATCAGCCCCAGATTGCCCTCCTGAATCAGATCCAGAAACAGCATGCCGCGACCCACATAACGCTTGGCGATGGAGACGACCAGACGGAGGTTTGCCTCGATCATGCGGTGCTTTGCCTCCTCGTCGCCCTCTGCCATGCGGGTGGCCAGAGCAATTTCCTCTTCCGGCGTGAGAAGAGGTACTTTGCCGATCTCTTTCAGGTACATACGCACGGGGTCGTCGGTGGAGAAGCTGTCTGCCAGATCATCGGTGCGGTTGATCTCTTCCACGGGAACCTCTTCGATTTCCGCAAGATCCTCCACTTCCGGCAGCATATCGTCATCAATGGGGGGCAGTGCGTCTGTGGCAACGATATCTATGTCAATATTGTTCTGTTCGAGCGTTTCGTAGAATTTGTCGATGACCTCGCTGTCAAGGTTCATCTCTTCCAGACACTCCAGCTCCTTGGAGGTGAGCTTGCCGGTCTTTTTGCCATTTTCAATCAGCTCATTCAGACGTTCCTCAAGGGCCTTTACAGGGGTCTCAGGAATGACATCCTTCTTCTTTGAAGCGCTTTTTTTCCTGGGTTTGCGCTCTTCTGCCGGAGCTTCATTCAGAAGTGCGTCAGCCATAGATTCAAGTTCCTTTTCCGTGTAATTACGTTCTTCAGACATTGCTTTATCCCTCATATCCTTTTTTTTCTCTTAATTTATTGGCGAGAGCTCTCAGATCGGTGGTCTGCTCCTGAAGCTCCTTACGATCTCTTATTCTTTCTATGTAATCGGCCAGGGCCTTTTCGCCATTGGACAGCAATTCGGGCTTTTGCAGGATGTTTACCAGCAGCGACATTTCCTGCCCGGAAAGCGCACCGCCTAAAGTGGCGGCGGAAACAGCCTCGCCCCGGACTATTTTATCCTTCAGCACGGAATAGATATGCGCCAGAGCCTGAGAGGAAAACGCCTCCGGCTCAGGCAGCCCGGTACTTTGGGCAAGAGACGGTTCCAGATACAGAAGTCTTATCAGCCCTTCCTCCGCCGCTGCGGAGCCGGGATCATCATAGCGTAAAGATTTATCCTCAGGCTGCAGCTGCCGTTCGGGTCTGGCCTGCTGGCGCTGGTCGGCCCGGTGGGCCTGACTGACAAGCTTTTTCCTGCGCCTCTCTACCTCACCGGCAACCACGTCAGCGCTGACCCCTGCCGTGGAGGCAATGCGCATGGCGTATACCTGCCGCTCCACGGAACCGGGCAGCCGCGCCACCAGGTCAGAGGCTTCTTTCAGAAATTCCACCTTCTGCTCGTCGATGGACAGGTCATATTTATCCGTCACGGAACGAAGCCGGTAATCGATCTGGTTCTCGGAGGCCTCCAGCAGATTTCGGAATGCGTCTGCCCCCTTCAGCCTGATAAACTCATCCGGGTCCTTGGCACCGCTCATCCGCAGAACTTTCACCTTCAGATCCAACTTTTCAAGAATTCCGATGGCCCTTTGGGCCGCCTTGATTCCAGCCCCGTCGTTATCGTAGGCAATGATGACCTGATTTGTGTAGCGGGAGATCAGCCTTGCCTGCTCTGCAGTCAATGAGGTACCCAGCGACGCTACCGCCGAGTCGAAACCCGCCTGATGCAGAGATACTACGTCTATATTTCCCTCTGAAAGAATTATATATCCGCTTTTTGATTTTTTAGCCAGATTAAGGGCGAAAAGATTGCGGCTTTTGTTGAACACAAGGGTTTCGGGGCTGTTCATGTATTTTGGTTCCCCATCGCCGAGGATGCGGCCGGAAAAGCCGATGACGTTCCCTCTCACGTCGATAACAGGGAACATCAGACGGTTGCGGAAAGTGTCGTAATAGCCGCCCTTCTTGCCGTTGCGGACAAGGCCTGCGTCAAACATTTCAAAGTCGGAATAGCCTTTGGCGCGCATGGCCTTTTCCAGACTGTCCCATGTGTCCGGCGCAAAACCGATGCCGAAATTCTTTGCCGTGGCACCGCCGATGCGGCGCCTTGCCATATACTCTCTTGCTGCCGCACCCTGAGGGGAGGAAAGCTGCTCGTAAAAAAACTTGGCAGCATCCCGGTTCAGCGCGAGCATGCGGGAACGCTTTTTGCTCTCCCGGTCGTTTTCTTCCTCGGGCATCTGCATCCCGGCGCGCTTTGCCAGAAACTCCACGGCCTCGGGGAAGCTGAGATTTTCAATCTCCATGATGAAGTTGATAACGCCGCCGCCCTTGCCGCAGCCGAAGCAGTGGTATATCTGCTTGTCCGGCGATACGGAGAAGGAAGGCGTCTTTTCGCTGTGAAAAGGGCAGAGCCCGAACATGTTGGAGCCGCTTTTCTTGCCCAGCCGCACATAGCCGGACACCACGTCCACAATATCGTTTCGCTCCGCCAGATCAGTGAGAAAGCTCTCGGAAAAAGCCATTGTATTACCTCATTTGACGGTCCATGCAAAGGGAATGAACAGCTCGCCGTATTTTTCCATGGCATATCCATCGGTCATGCCGGAGATGTAGTCGCAGGCGGCGCGCTCCCGGCCCTCCCGCTCGATGACGGAAGCGTAATCCTCCGGCAGCTTGTCCGGATTTGCCGTATAATAATCGTACAGGCGGCTTAAGATGCCGTCCACCTTGCTCTCCTCGCTTTTTGCCTGCGGGTTGGTGTAGACGTCAGAATACATGAAACGGTGGAAAAAGTCAAAGGTCTCCTGCATCTGAGGGGACATTTTCAGTTCACCGTTTCCGCTGTTGCGGATAAGATCGGTGAGGATGGAGTTGATGCGTTCGCTGTTGCGTTCCCCGCATCTGCTGCGGATAAGCTCCGGCACCTGCTCATTTGTCAGAATGCCGGCGCGGATAGAGTCGTCCAGATCGTGATTTATGTACGCTATCCTGTCACATAGCCTGACGGCAATAGCCTCAAGCGTATCGTCCGGCGCACCGTGGGTGTGGTGCAGGATGCCCATTCTGGTCTCATAACACAGGTTCAGGCCTCTGCCGTCCCGTTCCAGAATGTCCACGACCCGTAAGCTCTGCTCATAGTGTTTGAAGCCGCCGGGGAATATGCGGTTGAGCGCCCGCTCTCCCGCGTGACCGAAAGGGGTATGCCCCAGATCGTGGCCCAGAGCAATGGCCTCCGCCAGATCCTCGTTTAAGGACAGGGCTCTTGCTACCGTACGGGCAAGACGGCTGACTTCCAGCGTGTGGGTCAGGCGGGTGCGGTAATGGTCGCCCTCCGGCTGAAGAAATACCTGCGTCTTGTGCTTCAGACGGCGGAAGGATTTGGAGTGGGTGATGCGGTCAATATCCCGCTGAAAGCAGGTGCGAATGTCGCACTCCGCCTCAGGCACAAGACGACCCTGGGAGTTTTCGGACAAAACGCCGTACTTGCCGATAAAAGAATGTTCGACCCGCTCCCGTTCCTGTCTGGGACATGACATCTGTATCGCCGCCTAAAAAAAGAATAGTAAGCAGATGATTCTGCTCACTATTCTTATACGACGTATTTTTTTATTTCCCTTTATTTTTTTTGAAGAAATTTTATTTGCTGCTCTTTTTTCTGACGTAAAGGCTTGCACCGGCCATGCCGCAGGCAGAAAGAAGGATCAGAGCGGCAAAGAGGGCAATATTGCTCTCATCTCCGGTCGCGGGCGAGGTATTTCCTGCGGGGATCTTGGCGGTGGCTTTATAGCCGCAGACGTCGCAGACATGGTACTTGGAGCCGTCCTCGGTCTGGGTGGCCTCCTTGGTGACGACCCACTTGCCGTAGGTATGCTCCTCACTCTGAACGTGGGTGGGATCGTTGGCGCAGACGCGGGTGTGTGTTTTGCCGTCTTTCGCGTCCGCCCATTCGCCGTAGTCGTGGCCAAGAGCGGCGACGGTTTCCTGTGCCTTGATGACCTCGCCGCAGACGGAGCAGTGAGAGCCTTCGGTCAGACCGGTCTCCTCGCAGGTGGGTGCGACCGCCTCATCAACAACGACAGTATGGCCTGTGGCAGGGACAACCTCCTGCGCAACAAGGATCTCCCCGCACACTGCGCAGTGGGAACCCTCGGTCAAGCCGGTCTCCGTGCAGGTGGGGGCAACAGCCGGGTCGATAACGACATCATGAGCGCCTTCGGCGGTGATCTCCGCGCTGACAGGATCGGGAAGCTTCTTGGTAACAGCGATTACGCTGTCTTCAGCATTGGCAACGGAAACAGTGACAGTATACTTGGCCGCTTCCGCGTCGCAGGCGAGAGTAAGGGTCTTGCCGGTCTCGTCGGCAAGTGCCTCGCCGTCTCTGGTCCACTGATAGGTGTAAGCCAGATTCTCGTTCTCATTAGCGATGTTGGCAGTCAGCACGGGGCC
>CAZESU010000131.1:0-4554 GCA_964515275.1 uncultured Oscillospiraceae bacterium | reverse complement strand
TTGAAGAAAAACGAGAACCGGCTGTACGCCATGTTTGCCTGTGCCAATCTGTATGCGCTGGCCATCGCCGGGCGAAAGTTTTCCACAACCTGATGGGGAAAAGTGCGCCCTTTTAGGGGAAATTCCCCGAAGTATGGGGCAAATAACGTGAAAATTACGGGATTCAGCCGTCAAAGCCGCGCAGAAAAATACGCAGATGCAGCCTAAATCCAGAGTAAGTCGAATTATTCAGAGGTTCCATAGAAGAATGAATAGTCAGCTACCTCCGCCCCTGACCCGTTTCAGATGGAAAGCTCATCATAGTCCTATTTCATCTGCTCTCTTGCCGCAATAATGCCGGAGAATCCTATTCTGTCTTTGAAAGTCATGTGCAAGATCTGCACTTTTTTGAGTCCTTTTTCGGTTCCTCTTTACAAATAAAAATAATCGTATTATAATGGTTGCAAACGCAACTAATTGAGGGCGTGAAAATATGCGTGCTATCACCAATGATATGTATGACATCATGCGCTGCCGCGCACAGTACAGAGCCAGCTATATGGAGCAATTTGGATTAAAGGGATGTCATGCAAACTATATTATCGCCCTTTGTGAAGAACCGGGGTCTTCCCAGGAACAGCTTGCCAGACGCATATATGCGGATAAAAGCAATATTGCCCGTCAGGTTGCTGCATTGGAGGAGCACGGGTATGCACGCAGAGAGGTAGATGCAGAGGATAAACGAGTCCAGCACGTTTATCCCACGGAGAAGGCAAAGGAACTTCTTCCTCTGATTTTAGAAAAGCAGAACTGTTGGGATGATTTCGTTATAAAAGAACTGACGGATGAAGAACTTGCACAGGCCGGCGCAGTTTTGAAGAAAATGAAACAGCAGGCAGATAAATTCAGGGAGAAAGAGTTCTGATGGAAAAACTGGGACGATATATAAAGCCCTATGTCTGGTATATTATCCTGACTGTGGGCATCAAGCTCTTTGGCGCTGTCCTTGAGCTGATGATACCATATTTTATGGAAATAATTTTGGACGACGTGGTGCCGATTGGCGAGGTTAATTCCATTTTTCTGTATGGCGGGTTTATGCTGCTTTGTGCAGCAGGCTGTGTGACGGCAAATATTGAAGCAAATCGGATGTCGGCTGTAAGTTCCGGCAAAATCACCTGCAAACTACGCCATGATCTGTTTGAAAAGCTGGAGCATCTTTCTGCGGGGCAGATGGATGAACTGACCGTGTCCTCCGCGGTATCAAGGCTGACAAGTGATACGTATAATATCAATCAGCTGCTTGCCCGCATGCAGCGTCTCGGCATTCGTGCCCCGATGCTGCTTCTGGGCGGCGTGTGCATGACGCTGAAGATGGATGCTGTGCTGGCACTTGTGCTTGTTGCCACGCTGCCGTTTATCGGGGTTATCGTATATTTCGTAACCAAGAAAAGCGTACCGCTGTATACACAGGAGCAGACTGTACTGGACAGTGTTGTGCGCGTTTTGCAGGAGAACATCACAGGCATCCGCGTAATCAAGTCTCTGAGTAAGAAAGAATATGAAAAAGAGCGATTTGAAAAGGTGAACGGCGAGCTTACAAGAGTAGATCAAAAGGCAGGTATGGTAAGTGCAGTAACAAATCCGTCCACATCTCTTGTGCTTAATCTGGGCCTGACGCTGGTTGTGGTCGCCGGAGCATACCGCGTGAATTCGGGAAACTGTCAGAGCGGCGTGATCATTGCCTTTCTTCAATATTTTGTTATGATTCTAAACGCCATGGTTGGTATCACCCGAATCTTTGTAATGTGGTCTAAAGGAGAGGCCAGCGCCTGCAGGGTCGCAGACGTTCTTGCACTGCCGGAAGACCTGACTGTACTTGAACCTGAAAGGGAAGAAAATGAGGAGACAGAGCCGACCCATATTGAATTTCGAGGTGTCACGTTTTCGTATACGGGAATAGGTGCCAATCTTGACAATTTAAATTTTAAGCTGAAGCACGGAGAGAGCCTTGGTATTCTTGGGGAGACCGGATCGGGAAAATCCACCATACTGAATTTGCTTATGCGTTTTTATGATCCGCAGAGGGGCTCTGTGCTGATAGACGGCCGAGATGTCCGTTCCTACCCGGCTGAGGAACTTCGCTCCAAATTCGGCATAGCTTTTCAAAACGATTTTATTATGGAAGGCAGTATTGAGGACAATATCCGATTTTTCAGGTCCATGGACAGCGATACCCTTGTTTCCGCTGCGGAAGATGCCCAGAGCATGGAGTTTATCTCAGCGAGAGAAGAGGGAATGCAGGCACCGGTGGCCGTGCGCGGCAACAATCTCTCCGGTGGACAAAAGCAGCGCCTGCTGATTGCCCGCGCTCTTATGTCCCACCCGGAGATCTTACTGCTTGACGATGCCTCTTCGGCTCTGGATTACCGCACGGATGCAGAACTCCGTAAAGCACTGCATAAAAATTACAGCAGTACAACAACGATTTTTATTGCACAGCGTATCAGTTCCATCCGGGGCTGTGATCATATCCTTGTTCTGTCCGATGGAAAAACCATCGGCTATGGCACCCATGAAGAATTGATGCGTTCCTGCGAAGAGTATCGCATGATTGCCCAAACGCAGATGGGCGACGGAAAGGAGACAGCGTAATGGCAATTGATACGAAAAATGCCAAATCTCCGATTCTTTCCCCAGAAGGAAACCAGAATCATGGTTTCAGTGATGCGAAACACTCCCGAGGCTGGCTGCTTCTCCGTCTCTGGCGTTATATGGGCAGAAACCGGCTGCTTCTTGTACTGGCACTGGTTTTGTCGGTGTCCAGCAGCATGCTGGCACTTTATGGACCAAAGCTGTCCGGACAGGCAATCAACGCCATAGATCTGGGTAAGGGAAATGTAGACTTTGAAACGGTCTTTCAATGTGCAATTTTGATGGCAGTGTTTTATATCCTGTCATCGGTACTTGTGTACATACTGAATGCCGTGATGATACGTCTATCCAAAAAGATATCCAAGCAGATGCGCCACGATCTGTTTGAAAGCATGTCATCGCTGCCTGTGAGTTTTTACGATAAGCATCAGACGGGAAACATTATCAGCGTCGTAACCTACGATGTGGACACAGTGAACCAGTCTCTGTCCACCGATCTGCTGCAGATCCTGCAAAGTAGTGTTACCGTTATTGTGTCCTTTGTCATGATGCTTAGTATCGCCCCTAAGCTGGTGCTCATATTTGTGGTCACCGTTCCGGCGACCATTCTGTTTACCCGCTGGCTTGCAAACCGCGTCAGACCCATGTTTCGCTTGCGCAGTGCAAAGCTGGGGGAATTGAACGGCTTTGTTGAAGAGATGCTTTTGGGGCAAAAAACCATTCGTGCATATGGCAGAGAAGACGCGGTACTTGAAAAATTTGATGAAAAGAATAAGATCGCCATTGACGCATATACAATTGCTGAGGCAAACGGAACAGTCACCGGACCATCCGTAACCTGTATCAATAACATTTCTCTGACCCTTGTCTGCGTATTCGGTGCGCTTCTGTTCCTGCAAGGTGATATCCGACTGGGAGACCTGTCCAGCTTTGTGCAGTATTCCCGCAAGTTTTCCGGGCCTATCAATGAAGTGGCAAATATAATAGCTGAACTGCAGAGCGCCTTTGCCGCGGCGGAGCGGGTGTTCAGTCTGATTGATGCGGAACCGGAAAAGGCCGATGCGGAAGACGCCATTGAGCTGAAAGATATAAAGGGCCGAGTTACCTTGGAGCATGTGAATTTTTCCTATCTTCCGGGTAAACCGATTATCAGGGATTTCAGCATGACGGCTGAACCGGGCTCTCTTACGGCTATTGTTGGGCCTACCGGTGCGGGTAAGACCACAATCATCAACCTGCTGATGCGATTTTATGATGTGGACAGCGGTGCAGTCTGCATTGACGGGCAGGATATACGGGGCCTGACACGGGATTCCCTCCGCAGGGCATACACCATGGTTCTGCAGGACACATGGCTGTTTAATGGCACGGTTTTTGAGAACATTGCCTACGGCAAACCCGGAACTACCATGGACGAGGTTGTCAGAGCCGCAAAAGCCGCAAGAATTCACGCCTATATTTCCCGTCTGCCGGATGGGTATGATACAGTCCTTTCAGACAACGGTACAAGCATTTCTAAAGGACAAAAGCAGCTCATGACTATCGCAAGGGCCATGCTTCTGGATGCGAATATGCTGATTTTGGACGAGGCCACCTCAAATGTGGACACCCGGACAGAGCAGCAGATACAGGCTGCCATGCGGGAACTGATGAAAGGAAAGACCTGCTTTGTCATAGCACACAGGCTTTCAACCATCCGCTCGGCAAACCATATTCTGGTGATGCGCGGCGGGCAGGTAGTCGAACAGGGGACACATGACAGCCTTATGGCAGCAAACGGATTTTACCGGGAACTGTATCAGGCCCAGTTTGAAACGGTGTAATGGGAAGAAAGCAAAGAAGAAAGCAAAAAAGTTCCCCCGGTCAATGAACTGCACCCCATTTGCTAGACAAGTATGATATACTATCTAGTGAATGGGG
>CAZESU010000130.1:0-4564 GCA_964515275.1 uncultured Oscillospiraceae bacterium | reverse complement strand
TGTAATACATGTACATGAACACGGGCTCCAGATTCATGGGGCATACGGTGATGCACTTGCCGCAGCGGATGCAGGTGGGATGCTCCACGTGCTTGTCCTCTTCCTCGGTAAAGAACAGAACGCCTGAGGTGCCCTTGATGTTGGGCGCATCAAAGCTGGTGGCACAGATACCCATCATGGGTCCGCCAAGGACGATCTTACGCGGGGTCTTTACAAAGCCGCCGCACTGTTCAGCCAGGTAGCCAAAGGGAGTACCAACGCGGGTCAGACCGTTGACCGGGGCCTTCAGAGCGCTGCCGGCAACCGTGACAATACGCTCGATAACGGGCTTGCCCTCGTAGCATGCCTGATAGATGGCATAACAGGTACGGGTACTGACCACGTTGCAGCCCACGCTGGAGGGGATTCCGCCGGGTTTGACTTCGCGGCCGGTGACAGCTTTGACCTGCATCTTTTCGCCGCCCTGGGGGTACTTGACCTCTTCGGGAACGATCTCAATGCCGTACTTCTCGGGATGGAGAGAGTTCAGCAGATCAATGGCGTCCTGTTTGTTCTTCTCAATGCCGTAGTAAGCCTTGTCAACACAGCTTGCGATGCGGACAAGCTCAATACCCTTGAGCAGCTGCTCAGGATAATTCAGCATGGTCAGATGGTCGCCGTTCAGGTAAGGCTCGCACTCTGCTCCGTTGATAATGAGCTTATCCACCTTGCCGATACCGCCGCGGATCTTAAACGCGGTGGGGAACATTGCGCCACCCATACCGACAACGCCGGCTTCACGGATACGGTCAAGGATGCTTTCCGGGTCCTGGAGCTGTTCCTCGGTGAGAGGAGCCAGATCTTCGCAGGGGGTGTCCTGATAGTCGTTCTCGATAACGACTGCCATTATCATGTCTCCCAGGGGATGGGGTCTTGGCTCCACAGCCACAACCTTACCGGAAACGGAGGCATGAACAGGGGCGGAAACCGGCGCGGGATTTTCGCCGATCTTCTGACCCATTTTTACATAGTCGCCCACACTGACAATGGGTTTACACGGAGCGCCTATGTGCTGTGCCATGGGGATAATTACCTGAGGCGGCGGAGTAATTACAGAAATCGGAACTTCCGGAGCTTTCATGTAATTGGGGTGCACGCCGCCTTTGAAAGTATGGGACATAAGCTTCACCTCGTCTTTATTTGCAAAAAATATAATATCACATTCGGTCACAAATTGTCTACATTTAATGGCTGGAAATCCGTCTTTTTTGAAAGATAAGTTATTAACGAGCATGATAATTGCTTGTCAATGGTACTTTTTTTACTTAAATTTACTTTTCTGATTCTTTTTGTTCTTTTACCGGGTTTTTTGCTTGAATGACACTTTTTTGACTTTCTGTGTATTTGCCTTTCTCCCTTCTAAAAGCTATGTGCGATTGATTAAAAAAATCCCTGCGCATGCTCCGCGCAGGGATTTTCCTTATAAAATGGACTCCGAATAGATAATATTCAGGAATTTATGTCGGCTGCTATGGCGTCCGCCAGGGCGTCCAGCTGCGGGAGCTGGTTCTGAACCAAAGCCGAACGTATTGTCACATTATCCCCGATAAATTCCGTGTTTTTTAGTGATGACAGGATCTCCCGCATCTGCTTTCCGCTGGTGGGAGCCCAGCTTCCGTTCTCCATAATGGCGATCTTTCTGCCCTGCAAATTATGATTTGCAATATCGTGCAGCAGGTTCTCCATGGTAACGAATATGCCGGCGTTATATGTGGTGGCTGCAAAAACCAGGTGGCTGCATCGGAAAGCATCGGAAAGGATATAGCTCGCCGGAGTAACAGAGGTGTCATACATACGTACCCGCACTCCCCTCTCCGTCAGCTTCACGGCCAGGATATTGGCTGCATTCTCTGTATGTCCGTATACGGAGGCATATGCCAGCATAACGCTCTTCTCCTCCGGGGCATAGCTGCTCCAGAGCAGGTATTTTTCAAGGAACCTTTCAAAACCGCTGCGCCACACAGGCCCGTGGAGAGGACAGACATATTTGATATCCAGCTCTGCAGCTTTTTTCAGTGCCGCCTGTACCTGCGCACCGTATTTTCCTACAATATTTGTATAGTAGCGCCGGGCCTCGTCAAGCTGCTCTCCCATGAAGTCGCCCTCATCGGCAAAGAGCCGTCCGTTCAATGCGCCAAAGGTTCCGAAGGCGTCGGCGGAAAAGAGTATCTTTCCTGTTTTGTCATAAGTCATCATTACCTCAGGCCAGTGTACCATCGGGGCCATGACGAAGGTCAGCTCATGCCGTCCGACGGAGAAGCTGTCCCCTTCCTTTACCAGGCAGAGCCTTTCCGTCAGATCACGGCTGAAAAACTGGCCCAGCATGATCTTTATCTTGGCGTTGCAGATGATTTTTACCTGTGGATAGCGCAGGGCAAGAGATTCCACCGTAGCGGCATGATCCGGCTCCATATGGGAGATGACCAGATAGTCCAGCTCCCTTCCCCCCAGTGCGTATTCTACATTTTCAAAGAAGACGGGGCCGACAGCTTTGTCCACCGTGTCAAACAAAACGGTCTTTTCATCCAGCAGCAGATAGGAGTTATAGGACACCCCATCAGGCACTCCATATACTCCCTCAAAGCAGGCCAGACGCCTGTCGTCAGCGCCTACCCAGATCAGATCATCAAGGACTTTTCGGGTGCAGTTCATACATATTCCTCCTGAATTGTATTTTCTATTATATTATATACAATTAATCTATGTATACTTGTTGCGCAGGCAACACTAATATGATATAATACGATACTATAATGGAGGCAATAGAATGCTGGAACATATTGAATTATTTCAGGGGATTGACCGCAGCAGCATCAATGCCATGATAAACTGTTTCAAGCCTGAAATTACTAACTTTAAAAAGGGCGAAACGATTATCGTCTTTTCCTCTGAACTTGAACATCTGTGTGTTTTGCTCTCCGGGCATGCCCATCTCTACTGTATGGACAGTGAGGGTGAATATACGCTTCTGGAGCATTATGAGACTAACGATATTTTTGGCGAGGTTTTTACCATGCCTTACGGGGATTTGGGCTATGCTGTGGAAGCCGATTCGGACTGCTCCGTGATGTTTATCCGTTTTGCCTGCGTATATGGCAGGTGTCCGAAAGCGTGCGAGCACCATACCAGACTCACGCGCAATCTGTTTGAACTATCCGCCCGCAAAGCCCAAACCCTTGCGGTTCGAATAAACATGATAAGCAAGCGTTCCCTGCGGAGAAAACTCATGTCCTATTTTGAGTATCTCAGTGACAGAGCCGGCAGTGTCAGCTTTGAAACGCCTATGTCTCTGTCTCAGCTTGCAAGCTATCTGTGCGTGGACAGGACCGGCATGATGCGGGAGCTCAAAAACATGAGCGCCGACGGGCTCATCCGCCGGGATGGAAGAAAGATCACTTTGTTGTAAAAAGGAGGACATAAATATGGCAGACAAAAAGTTTTCAGGAGTAAACGGCACCGTTAACAGCCCCGAGGTTGCGGAGGATTACGCCGCAGCAGAGCAGTTTGACAAGGTACGTGTGGGGAAGCTTGGCGTATATTTCCGCGAAGGTTTCAAGACAAAATACCTCTCCTATCAGGATTTCGACCGGGTATTCATCCGCATCAACGAGGTAAACGGCAAGATGTGCTGCGGCAAGGCAGTTTTCCATTACTTCCGACTTGTATTCGTCCGCAATGGCAAAGAATTTGCCGATATCATCAGTGAGGACGAAAAGGCTACGGACGATGCCCTCGCCCGCATTCGTGAGTTCTGCCCCGAGATGGCCATTGGTTTTCCCGGATAAGCTCAAAAAACGTAAAAATTTTGCTTGACAATTCAGAGCAAGTCTGATAGTATACTCCTTGCTCATCGGGGAATGCGTCCCCTCGTTAAGTGAATAGGAAATACTCAGCGCGCCTCTTTCACATACATGGGGGTATAGCTCAACTGGGAGCGCAAAAGAACGGAAATATGCTCCCCAAAAAACTGCCAAAGCGCCTTGCTTTAAGGGTTTTCAAAAAATCGAATATCGTCAAATGACCGTTTTCCCCTTTGGGGGAACATTCGGGGGTATAGCTCAGCTGGGAGCCCAAAGAATAGTTAGTATGCCCCTAAATTAGGGAGCGAAATTTACAAGGTTCGTCAAGGGACGACACAATAGAATAAGAAATACTCAGTGAGCTTTATTAACATACACTCGGGGGTATAGCTCAGCTGGGAGAGCGCTTGAATGGCATTCAAGAGGTCAGCGGTTCGATCCCGCTTATCTCCACCAAAAAGCTCACTGAGTATTCTTTTAATATAGAGCTTGCTTCTACAGAGAAGCAGGTTTTTTTGTTTAAAGGACACTTCTCTATTCCAACATAAATTAAATTAAATTACAATGACATACTGCCACTAACACGATCAAGGGTCATTCCGTGAGGAATGGCCCTTTTTTGTTATCTGCTTAAAATGCGTTTTGCTGTGAAATGCGTTCGCTCTGCGCACACTCCCACACGCACATTCGTGCTAAAAATACGTTTCATCATGAAACGTATTTTA
>CAZESU010000129.1:0-4607 GCA_964515275.1 uncultured Oscillospiraceae bacterium | reverse complement strand
GAATACCGTATTGCAGCAGATAAACTGTTGCGGTGTTCGCCTGGTTCTCTTTTGGCACGCCGTAAGGGATTCGAACCCCTGACCTTCTGGTCCGTAGCCAGACGCTCTATCCAGCTGAGCTAACGGCGCATTTCTTGAGGCCTTGATATATTAGCACAGCTTGGATAGAATTGCAATAGTTTTTTTTGAAAAAATAAGTTTTTTGCTTTTCCTTACCAGCCAAGGCTGTCAGAAATAGAATCTGCTACCTCGCCCATGGTTTTAAGGGTCTTGCCGACAGCGCTCTTCATGCAGCGCTTTTTCGGTCTCATTGCCATAGCCATGATTCCGCCTACAGTAAGACCCATACCCATGCCGATAAGAAAATTCTTTTTGTTCATGTTTTTTACCTCCATTTCTTTCTTCGTTCCTATTATGTCCATAAATTCCATTGATACCTGTATGCAATTTGTGGTATTATAATATTGAGTATAATCCGGGAGGAAAAAAATGAGCGTCAAAATACTGGCTGTGGGCGATATATGCGGCGAACCCGGCCTTGAATATCTGGAAAAGCACCTGAAGGAGTACCGGAGGGAAAACGACATCCGTTTTGTGGTGGTAAACGGTGAAAATGCAAATGTGGTGGGCATCACGCCAAAACAGGCTGATGCTATACTCCGTGCAGGAGCAGACGTCATAACCTTGGGAAACCACACCTGGACAAGGACGGAGCTTCGTCCCTATCTGGACGAGCGAAAGAAGATTCTCCGCCCGGCAAACTTTGCCCCCCAGTGCCCCGGTCGGGGCATTGAGGTATACCCGACTTCTTTCGGCGATGTGTGTGTGCTGAACCTGATCGGACGCTTCACCCTTGACAACAACACCGACAACCCCTTTGTCATTGCCGACGGCTACATGGAAGAGATCCGGGAAAAGATCATTCTGGTGGACTTCCATGCGGAGGGCACCAGTGAAAAACGTGCCATGGGCTTTTTGCTGGACGGAAAGGCCAGCGCTGTATGGGGGACTCACACCCATGTGCAGACCTCGGACGCCTGTGTGCTGCCCAAGGGGACCGGCTATATTACGGACCTGGGCATGACAGGGGCCGTTCATTCCGTACTGGGCATTGAGCCGGAGCAGAGCATCGGGAAATTCATGGGTGATCCGCCTCGACGCTATGAATCGGCAAAGGGTCCGGTCAAACTGGAGGGCTGTATTTTTGAGATAGACCCGGAGACGGGCAGATGCCTGAGGGCGGAGGGAATCAGACTGACATGAGCACGTTAAAGATATTGCACGCGGCGGATCTGCATCTGGATTCGCCCTTTGAGGGGCTCCCCGCCGGGAAAGCCTCCATCCGCCGTGGGGAGCAGCGGGAGCTGCTGGGCCGTATGGCGGCTCTGGCCGAGCAGGAAAAGGTGGATCTTGTGCTGCTCAGCGGCGACCTGCTGGACAGCGACAACACCTATTTTGAGACCGGTGAGGAGCTGGTACGCAGTCTTGGGAGCATCAATGCCCCTGTTTTCATTGCGCCCGGCAATCACGATTACTATTCCGACAAATCCCCTTACGCAAAGTTGGAGATGCCGGAAAACGTATATCTGTTTACCAAAACACAGATCGAGTACGTGGAGCTACCCCAGCTGGGCGTACGGGTATACGGTGCCGCCTTCACGGATAAGCGCTGCCCTGCTCTGCTGGAAAATTTCCATGGGGAAAAAACCGAGGGGATGCGGAATATTCTGTGCATCCACGGCGAATTCGGCGTGCGGGACTCCATCTACAACCCCATCACGGAGGCCCAGCTTTCCGCCAGCGGCATGGATTATGCCGCTCTGGGCCACATCCATAAGGCCAGCGGCCTGCGGCAGGCCGGGGAAACCTGGTATGCCTGGCCCGGCTGTCCGGAGGGCAGGGGCTTTGACGAGACGGGAGAAAAAACCGTCAATCTCATCGAGCTCTCCCCCGAGGGCTGCACCCTGCGCACTACGTCCATTGCCTCCAGAAAATATGTGGTTCTGGATGTGAATGTGACCGGCTCCGATCCGCTGTTGGCCATACATACCCAGCTTGCCGATGAGACTGTGCGGGATGTATACCGCATTATACTCAGCGGCGAGGTGGACACGGCACCGGATCTGAACAAGCTCCGCCGGAATCTGGAGGAATTTTTCTTTGAGCTACAGCTGAGAGACAACACCCGGCTCAAGCAGAGCGTGTGGGAAAAGGCCGGGGAGGATACCCTGCGCGGCCTGTTTCTCATGAAGCTGCGTGCCCGGTACGACAACGCCCGCAGTGATGAAGAGCGAAACCGCATTGAGCAGGCGGCCCGCTGGGGTCTGGCTGCTCTGGATAACAGAGAAGAGGTGGTAAGGCATGAAAATCAATAAGCTCACCGCCTCCTTCGGCAAGCTGGAAAACGAGAGTCTCAGTTTTCACAGCGGTCTGAACGTGATATACGCCCCCAATGAGAGCGGGAAGTCCACCTGGTGCGCCTTTATCCGCGCCATGCTCTACGGCATCGATAGCTCAGAGCGAGCCAGAGCCGGCTATCTGCCGGACAAGCTGCGCTATGCTCCCTGGTCCGGGGCTCCCATGGAGGGCACCATGGATCTGACCGCCGACCGCTGCGACATTACCCTGACCCGCAGCACCAGGGCAAAAAACGCACCCATGCGAGAATTTTCCGCCACCTATACCGGCAGCAGCGTAAAAGTTGAGGGCATGACCGGCAGCAACGCCGGCGAAATGCTCACCGGCGTCTCCCGGGATGTTTTCCGCCGCAGCGCCTTTATTGAACAGGGCACGGTGGCAGTCACCGGAAGCCCGGAGCTGGAAAAGCGTATCGCCTCCATTGTCTCCACCGGCGAGGAGGAGACCTCATACAGTGAGGCGGACGAGAAGCTCCGTGCCTGGCAGCGCAAACGGCGTTTCAACCGTCGAGGTATGCTTCCGGAACTGGAGGGGCGGATGGACGAAACCAGTCGCCGTCTCAACGAGATGAGCGGCTCGGTGCAGGATGTGTCCCTGCTGGAAGAAAGACTGGAAAAGACGAAAAAGGAGTGTGCAGAGCTTGAGGCCGCTGTAACAGAGAGCCGCAAGCGCCAGCGCAGGGAGTCTTTGGATCAGCTGAATTCCGGCAGAGCGGTTTTGAAGGCCCGCAGTGATGAGCATGACGCCGCGCTGGAGGAATTGTCCCTGCGTCGGGAGGATCTGCGCCGCGGAAACTTTGGCGGAGAAAGCCGGGAGCAGGTGGATGCACAGGTGTCCGGCGATCTTCAGGAACTCTCCCGTTTGAATCAGGAGAGCAAAAAGAAGGTATCTCCCCTGTCTGCAATCATTCTGTTTGTTCTCGCTGTAACAGGGGCAGCCCTGTACACTGCATTCAATTCCATGATATACATAATCTGCGCCGCCCTTTTTGGGGTGGCAGCCGTGACGTTCATGCTCCGCTATTCCAAGGCCCGCCGTGCCATCCAGGACGCCAAGGAAGAACGACGGCAACTTCTGAAAAAATATCAGGTCAATTCTTCCCGGGACATATCGGCGCTGCTGGAGGATTACCACCACCGTCTTGATGCGGTACTGGCCGCCGAGCAGGCCGAAAAGGACAGCCGGGACGCCTACGAACAGGCGCGGATACGGCAGGAGCAGTTGGAGGAAGCCGCCCTTGCCGATCTGGATTTCACCGGTGGAAATACCGAGGCGGCCAGACTGGGTCGCCAGCTCACCGCCGCCCGTTCGGCGGCAGAGCGGCTTTCCGGCCAGATTGCCAGCCTCAACGGGAGGCTGGCCGCCATGGGCGACCCGCTGGTGCTCTCCAGTGATTTGAGCTGCATGAACGAGGAGCACGAGCGTATTCAGGAGGAATATGACGCCCTCTCCCTGGCCATCGACGTTCTGCGTGAGGCCGACGGAGAAATACAGAGCCGCTTTTCCCCGGAACTGGGAAGAGTCGCGGCAGAGTATATGGCAAAAGTCACCGATGGGCGTTATACCGATGTGCTTATCAACCGGGACTTCACCGCCAGAGCCCGCACCGCAGACGACACCGTGGCCAGGGACTCCGAGTATCTCAGTGCCGGCACGCTGGACCTGATGTATCTGGCCGTTCGGCTTGCCGTATGTGAGCTGGCCCTGCCCGATGGGGAACCCTGCCCCCTGATCATTGACGACGCCCTTGTGAATCTGGACGAGACCCGGCAGGCGCAGGCTATGGAACTCCTGGCTGAAATTGCAAAAAAGCGTCAGGTCATTCTCTTCACATGCCGCAAGGTATAAAAAGTCCAGGGTACCCGGAACGGTGCCCTGGACTTTTTTGCGGGCAAATCAGATCCAAAACATTTGGGCTTTTCCCGGGCTCAATTCGTCACAAGTTCGTGTCTTCCCCCTGTTTGAAAGCAAAAAACTCCGGGGAACTTCTGTTCCTCGGAGCTCGTGGTGGACGATACAAGACTCGAACTTGCGGGTGCATGCCGCATAGGCGGCACGCATCCGCTGCCCTCCGCCCGGGCTTTTCCCGGGCTCAATTCGTCACAAGTTCGTGTCTTTCCCCTGTTTAAAAGCTAAAAAACTCCGGGGAACTTCTGTTCCTCGGAGCTCGTGGTGGACGATACAAGACT
>CAZESU010000128.1:0-4728 GCA_964515275.1 uncultured Oscillospiraceae bacterium | reverse complement strand
ACTATCTTGTTGAAATAATACAATCGGTGGCCATTTTTCAAACAAGCCCTAGAAATAATTAAGGGCATTTCCCAACCCGCGCCCAGGCTACAATACTGAACATCTCTGTCAGCTTTGCTCAATGGCAGAATTAACAGCTTCATTTATGTTTATGTTATCCTAAAAGATAACATAGCCTATCCGATAAAATGTAACTTCTGAGAATTCTGGTAGTAAATCCCTTATGCCATTTTTTCATATATTTTCAAAAACTGCATAGCTGCCCGTTTTCTGGATTTGATACGCTGCCATGTGCCTCTTGCAGGATGTCCAATGATTTTGAAAATGATTTTGAAATGGAGCGGGTTAAGATTAGGAGATTGATTTGGCTAAGGAAGGAATAATCTTGATGCTCTCTTCCAATAAAGTGAGGTAAACACTATGGAAAAACGAAAGAATTTGCTGTTCGCTTTTGCCGACCAGTGGCGTGCTGACGCTATGGGCTATGCACATGCTGATCCCGTAATAACACCGAATATGGATCGCTTCTGTGCGGAGGCAACATATTGCGATCACGCATTTAGTACATTCCCCGTCTGCTCACCGCACCGTGCAAGCTTAATTACTGGCAGATATCCATTATCCCTTGGCTTTTTCACGAACTGCAAGACCGGTCTGGACTTGAGACTCCGCGATGAAGAAATCAGCATCGCGCAGGTGCTGCAGAAAGAAGGATACCAGACAGCCTATATTGGCAAATGGCATCTGGACGAACCGGAACAGAATCACAATCCGAATCCTCCTTCAGGCGCAAGGGATTGGGATGCTTTCACGCCTCCAGGCCCCCGTCGCCATGGCTTTGATTATTGGTACTCTTATGGTACCTATGATATGCATTTGACGCCACATTATTGGCATGACTCTCCCCAGATGATTTGCCCGGACATGTGGTCTGTAGAATACGAAACCGATAAGGCGATGGAGTTCATGGGGCAGGTTCGCGATAAAGAACGCCCTTTTGTGCTGTTCCTGGCATGGAATCCCCCACATAGTCCTTATGATCAGGTCCCGCAACGTTATCTGGACTTGTACCCCGATGTGGAGCTAAAGGATAATGTGATTGTGCAGAATATTCATCATCATACCGGAGAACAGGTTAACTACACGGAAGATGATTTGCGGCTAAACACGCGTAGGTACTATGCTGCTGTCAGCGGCTTGGATGACCAGTTTGGAAAACTGATCGATTTCATGAAGCGGGAAGGCCTCTATGATGATACGGTGATTGTTCTGTCCTCGGATCATGGGGATATGATGGGTTCTCACGGCTTAATGGGAAAACATGTCTGGTATGAGGAATCGATTCATATACCGCTTGTCGTTCATGTTAGTGGAAACAACAAACAGTTCTGTCACACATGCATCGCCAGCCAGGATATAATGCCTACTATGCTTGGACTTTTAGGTGCTCCAATTCCGGGAACGGTAGAAGGTGAAGATTGTTCGGCATATATTCTAACAGAACAAGAAGATTTGGATCGTGTCAGCTATCTGTGTGCGTGTCCCGGGCGCGAGCCTGTCGTCCAGATGTTCAAAGCTGCAGGGAAAGATCCGCGTGTTTACGGATGGCGCGGTGTTCGTACGCAAAACTATACTTATATTATGGAACTTGGTTACGAAATTCAACCCAAACCCACAAGATATCTATATTACACAAAAGGAGATCCCCAGCAGCAACATTTACTTGATTTGGATCTTCCTGAAAACCATTGTCTTGCACAGGAATTTGAACAACATGTTCTGAGCTGGATGAAGACACAAAATGATGGATTTGCAGAACAGTGGATAAGCGAGGCAAAGAGGCTATGATGGACCGGGATGCTGTGCTTTGGAAGCAGTTCTGTGAGAAAATGGTGCCAGATCGCAAAGAGCTGGATCGGCTAGCTGCGTTATGTTGCCAATGGTGGCCTGAAGATACAGGACTGAGTCAATGGACTTTCCGTTCTGCTGATGGACAATACCTTTTGGTTTAAACTTCCTTGGGATATGGAAAACCTCCGAACCCGTACATTTTACGGATTGGATTGACTGGGGATATTGCCCCGGTCAAGATCAGGAATTCACATTCCAGCTTTGTCGGCATAGATATCTGATTTGCTTGGGACAGAGTTGTTTGGCAACAGGGGATGAGAAATACGCAGAATGCTTTGTCAGGCTCATTATGCATTGGCTAAAAAACGAGCCTTGGCGTGAGGAGGCTTCAAACACGACTTGGCGCACACTTGATTCCGGCTTGAGGGCGGTTTACTGGATCAGAGCGATGGCATTATGTACATCCAGTCCCGCTGTTACCGAGGAAGTAACGAAAACGTTTCTGCAAGGCCTTAAACAGATTGCTTTGCGCTTGATGAATAATTCCCGCCGCGCTTTCTCTCGGAAAAGCAACTGGGGCGTAATGGAGTATACGGGAATTTATCTTCTAGGGTATGTGTTGGATGATTCCGAATACCGCCGGATCGCCCGCACATACCTGCGGGATCAACTCCATCTGCGAATCTTGGATGATGGAATGCAGTGGGAAGCTTCCACAATGTATCATAACGAAGAATTAATGGTGCTGCTTGAGTCCATGCGCATTGCTGAGATATGGCAAAGAGGATTACCGTAAGCCGTCGAATTATTATCTTAAGCGAAAATGCAGTGATAGTCAGCGACAGCTTTATTGGCTGTACGCCCTCTCATGCCAGTCAGTCGTTCCATTTCGAACCACAGATTCACGTTGAGGATCATGGTGATCATTTGGCAGGGTATGGAAGGAAATGCAAGTTCGAAATGCTGAGTTTCGCACATGGACAATTGTTGCATCCTCATGCGCAAAAAGACATGTTTGCGCCGCACTACAATCATTTGACGGAAACCGAGTCTGCGAAAATTACTGCGGAAAACGTAACAGCGATAACAACAATTTTGACAAAATCCTACACTTCCCCTGCTAAGGTTTTGCAGGTACCGTTCTGAAATACTGTTACAGAAAATGCTTTTAAGAGAGAAGAGGCAGAAGGGTATATTGTGGGTATTGAGGACCATCAATACAGATTGGCCCTCTTAAACCAAGATGTATTTAACAAAACTGATTTGACCGGACTTGATGGCGTCTATGGAATCGGCCGGACAATGGCTTGTGACCTGACAGAGAAACCGCTTCAAATGACGGTATTTCAGTGGTAAAGTGGTAATTTAAGGAGGAAGATCTTTGGAAAAATGGATTACTTTGGAACACGTGATGCAGCATCCAGAAGCCTCTGCCCGGGATTTGCGGCAAGCAATGGACAATTGTATTGAGCAGGTCCTGCGCAATATGCCTGCTTTTGAAGAGCACTTCCCTGACGCAAACAGCGAAGGAAATTTCTATACCCCCGGCAATAACCCCTATCGTACCAACGATTGGACTAGCGGCTTTTGGACAGGGGAAGTATGGCTGGCTTATGAAAACACTTCTGAAGAAGCTCTGCGCGCACAGCTGCGCTTGGCCGGTGAGAAGCAGGTTGAAACGTTTCTGGATCGCATCAACAAGAAGCTTTCTGTTGATCATCATGATATGGGATTTCTGTATTCTCCTTCCTGCGTGGCTGCTTATAAGCTTACCGATAACAAACATGCAAAGGAAGCAGCTCTGAAGGCAGCGGATCAACTGCTGACACGGTATCAGCCAGTGGGCGAGTACATTCAGGCTTGGGGCGATATGAATGCTGCGGATAACCGCCGCCTGATTATCGACTGCCTCCTGAATATTCCTCTTCTGTACTGGGCTACAGAGGTGACTGGCGATGTTCATTATCGTGAGATTGCAGAAAAGCACATTCACACGACTATGAAGCATGTTGTGCGAGAGGATAACTCCACCTGGCACACCATTTTCTTTGATGCCGAAACTGGTGCATTTGAGCGCGGTGCAACCTGTCAGGGTTATCAGGATAGCTCTGCTTGGGCTCGTGGTCAAGCTTGGGGCGTCTACGGCACCGCTATCGCATATAAGAACACTGGCTGCCCGGAATACATTGAGTATTTTAAGAGAGTCTCAGACTATTTCTTGCGCCACCTGCCAGAGGACATCTGCCCCTTCTGGGATCTGAGCTTTGGCAATGGGGATGAAGAAAAAGAGCCCCGGGATTCTTCCTCTGCTGCGATTGTTGCCTGTGGCTTCTTGGAAATGAGTAAGTACCTTCCTGAACAGGATGCAAAGTACTATACTTCCGTAGCAAAGAAACTGCTGCTTTCTTTGATTCAACGTTGTCAGGTTGTAGACCCCAAGGCTTCCAACGGTCAGCTGCTTCATGGCGTTTATGCACGCAAGACCCCCTACAATACTTGTAAGAACGCCGGTGTTGACGAGTGTGTTATTTGGGGCGATTACTTCTTCATGGAAGCGCTCACTCGTCTGCTGAATCCGGACTGGAACATGTATTGGTAAATCATAATAACGGATCCACTGACAGCGGCACTACATTTTGCTGTATATGAATCCCCCAAAATAGAAATGCAGAAAAAGGGCGCGAAAAGTGCATAAGTGCAGAGCATAAAAAAGCCATTGTCAGCAAGGTAAATAACGGCTCTCAACCTCAAAATCATTGAAAACATGGAGTAAAACCGATGCTTCAGCCCCCGCAATCAAATTTTTTTGATTTTTTAGCCGATGTCTGTGCTAAAATGATGTGAACCAAATAAAAGGTGAGAAGTCGGCCTCGATGT
>CAZESU010000127.1:0-4912 GCA_964515275.1 uncultured Oscillospiraceae bacterium | reverse complement strand
ATCTACTTTTATGATTATGATGAAAATAAAGCGGAAAGCGCCGCAAACAAAGAAAAGCTGGGTGCAGAATTTCCGTTTACACGTTACTTCTATGAATACCAGGAACCTGAAAAGGCCGATGATCTCTTAGCTCAATTTATGGAATTGGAAACCTCTCTCTCTGCAAAAATCGCCGCCTTGCAGAAAGGGGCGAAATAATGGGAGAAATGAAGCAGAGCGGTATCCCATGGATCGGTGAAATACCTAATTCATGGGATATCATAAGAACCAAACACTTTTCATATATGAAAGGCCGCATCGGTTGGCAAGGACTGACTTCCGATGAATTCATCGATGAAGGTCCGTATCTTGTCACAGGAACGGACTTTGAAAAAGGGCGGGTCTGTTGGGAACGAAGCTATCATGTGTCCGAAAAAAGATATGAGGAAGCCCCGGAAATACAATTAATTGCCGGCGATCTGCTGGTAACCAAGGATGGTACTATCGGAAAGCTTGCTTACATAGATTCGCTGCCGGGAAAAGCATCATTGAACTCACATCTGCTGGTAATGCGTCCTCTTAAAAACAAGTTCATCAATCGATTTCTGTACTGGATGTTAAGCAGTTCCGTTTTCATAGAGTATTATAGTTTGGTTTCGGACGGAAGTACGATGGACTCATTGTCACAGGAAAAAATGGGTGATTTCGTATTTCCAACCCCTCCAATTTGGGAGCAAGAAGCCATTGCAGACTATCTGGATGAACACTGCGGCAAGTTGGACAGCATTATCTCTGATCTGGAATCGCAGGTTGAAACACTAAGGTCCTATAAAAAATCCCTTATTACTGAAACTGTGACGAAGGGCCTCGACAGAAGCGTACCGATGAAAGACAGCGGAATCGTAACGATCGGAAGTATTCCCAAACATTGGGATGTCAAGAGATTGAAATACGCTCTTGCATCGCCCTTGCAGTATGGTGCAAATGAGGCGGGCGATGATTACGACGGCGAAAATCCACGGTATATCAGAATAACCGATATTACTGAGGATAACGCTCTCAAAGAGGACGGGAAACAGTCCCTTCGTGCAGAGCTTGCTAAGCCATATTTGTTGAAAGACGGCGATGTACTATTTGCCAGAAGCGGTGCTACAGTCGGTAAAACATTTTACTACACTGCCGATCATGGACCGGCCGCCTTTGCGGGCTATCTCATAAAAGCAAACACTGACAGGGCAAAGCTCAATCCCAGATTCCTTTTCTACACCACATTAGGCATAGGATATGAAAACTGGAAAAATACAGTATTTACACAGGCCACTATTCAAAATATCGGCGCTGATAAGTACTCTTCGCTCCCTGTAACATTGCCCCCGGTCGAGGAACAGGCCGCTCTGATTGAATACCTCGACAGGGTCTGCACAGATATCGACGCAACAATTTCCATCAAATCCGCACAATTGGAAGCGATGCAGAAGCACAAAGCATCCCTAATTTTTGAATATGTCACAGGTAAAAAGCGAGTAAAGGAGGGGTGATATGCCTATCAGAACAGATCAGCTGAGAGAAAAAGAAGATTATCAAAAACTGATTCTGGAGCATTTGGAGGCGGACAATAAATTCCGCATCCGTCCCAACACAGCGTATAAACCCGGGCTGGCTATGGATACCGAAATCCTGCTCGAGTTTTTGGAAGATACACAGTATGACGCGATGGAAAAACTCCGCCACATGTATAAAGACCGCACTAATGAAACGGTTATCAATTACATCAACTCCGAAATCAACAAAGACAGCCGCGGACTGATCGACGTCATCAAACACGGCGTGGAATTTGATAACGGCGTCACGCTGAAGCTAATGTATCGCAAGCCGGACAGTACCATTAATACCCGTGCGGTCGAAAACTGCAGGAAAAACATTTTCTCTGTGATGGAGGAATATACCATAAGGCTGATGAACGAATTGACCTTGTTATTTTCCTCAACGGTCTTGCGATTTTTGCGGTGGAACTCAAATGTAACACTTCGGGCCAAAGCTACGAAGACGCCATCAAGCAGTATAAGGAGGAACGCGACCCATTTACCCGCCTTTTCAAAAGCGGGGTTGGCGTTTTTGCCGCATTTGCCATGGATCTGAATGAGGTCTATTTTACCACGGAGCTGAAGGGCTTAGATACCTTCTTTAATCCATTCAATATCGGAGAAAACTTCGGCAAGGGCAATCCGCATAATCAGTTTGGTCCTAATGTCTCCTATATGTGGGAGAATATCTGGACAAAGGATAAGATCTTGTTCCTTATTGATCGTTTCATCTATATAAAAGAGAAGGAACACAAAGATGCCGATACCGGAAAAATCAAGAAGTCCAAGTCCCTCATCTTTCCCCGTTTTCACCAGCTTCGCGCAGTTGAGCGCATTATGAACGACGTCATTGTGAACCACACCTCCTGCAACTACCTTATAGAGCATTCTGCCGGAAGCGGAAAGACCGAGACCATCTCCTGGCTTGCCCACATCCTTGCAACGGTCCACGACTCCAATAACGATAACGTCTTTGACACGGTCCTGATCATTACCGACCGCATCATTGTTGACCGTCAGCTTCAGGAGGCCATCCTCGGCATTGAGCACAAAAGCGGACAGGTTAAAGTTATGGACGATAAGTGTGATTCCGAAGATCTGGCTATCGCACTTGGCAGCAACACGAAAATTGTTGTTACCACAATACATAAATTTTACTATATCCTTAATAACAACCTGCTCGGCAATCTCAAGGCCAAGAAATTCGCTGTGCTGATCGACGAGGCCCATTCCTCTACCGAAGGCGTCTATATGCAGTCTGTAACCAATGTACTCTCAAACGAATCTGCCGCGGAAGACAAGACGGAAGAAGACAAAATGCTTGAGGAGATACAAAAAAGCGGCAAGCAAAGCAATGTCTCCATGATCGCCTTTACAGCTACTCCGAAACCGGATACCCTTCAGCTTTTCGGCACACTGAATGCGGAAGGCAAGAAGGAGTCCTTTGACCTGTATTCCTTGAAGCAGGCAATCGAAGAGGAATATATCCTGAACGTGTTGGATAACTATGTCACCTGGAAAACCTACTGCCACATCAACAAGGCGATCCGGGATAATCCGGAACTCAAGTCGGTTTCCGCAAAGCGTAAAATGGCCCGTTTCATTGATCTGCATGAAACCAACATTGCACAGAAAGTCGAAATTATCATTGAGCATTTCAGAGCCAATATTGCCGGCTGCCTTGACGGGAATGCAAAGGCAATAGTTATCACATCCTCCCGCCCTGCCGCGGTCAAGTACCGCCAGGAGTTTGAACGATACATACTGGCTCATGGGTATACCGACATCAATGCGTTGGTCGCTTTCTCCGGCAAGGTTAAGATGGACGGCAAGGAATACACGGAAGCCGGAATGAACGGTTTCAAAGAGGAAAAACTTCGCTATGAATTTGACCGCAGCTGCTACCAGGTCCTGATCGTTGCCGACAAATATCAGACCGGCTTCGATCAGCCGAAACTGGTTGCAATGTATGTTGACAAGCGCCTGCGTGGTGTGTCTGCCGTTCAGACTCTCTCCCGTTTGAACCGTGTTTGTCCTCCTTATTCCAAGACCACCTTTGTATTGGACTTCAAAAACAGCTATGATGATATCAAAGCAGCATTTGAGCCTTATTATAAGGATACGATTCTTTTTGAAACCATTTCGCCGTCAGATATTAGGAATCTCAACCGCAAAATTGATGAGTATAATTTCTTGGATGCAGATGATATTGATGAGTTCAATACTTACCTCTATAAGGATGCCCGCACGATGCGGGACAAGCAGCGAATGTGGTCGTTGCTGGACAGTGCACTGAGGAAACTTACCAAACGCCCTGTGCTGGAGCAGACGGAGATCAAAATCACCATCCGACGTTTCCTGAAAGGTTACTGTTTCCTCATCCAAGCTACCGCTTATGAGAATTTGGAGTTCCACAAGAGGTACAATTTCTTGTCTTACCTGATCAAGGAATTGAATCCCGGCGGCGGTGGAAACAACTTTGATATTGCAGATAAAATTACAGTCAGCGATTTCAGACAAAAGCAGATAGAAAAACACGAAGGCGAAGAAATCGAAGCGAGGCCTGAGGTCAAAATAAAGAAGCCGAAGCCCGCAAGTATTGAGGAAGATCAGAAAAAACTCTTGTCTCAGATCATAGATGAGGTCAATGCACTGTATGACAAGGAGTATGAGCCGGATTTCACTGCAAAGACAGCATTGCAGATTCGCGATCTTCTTTTGAAAAATGCTGCGCTCAGGGATCGCTTGCAGAAGAGCGCAAAGAACAATACTCTAAGCGAATTCAAGTTCACTTATGACGACTGCGTACAGGACGCATTGGTGGAGGGATACGATCAAAATGTAGATTTCTATACGCTCCTTCTCAACAATGAAGAGATCCGCGCTAAATTTGCAAATGTATTTATGAGTGAAATTTATAGACTTCTGCGTGAAGATACGCAAACAGATTAATAGGTCAGGAGGTTGTCTATGGCTAAAGCTGCAAACCCATTCATGCATTATGTGGCTGACTTTGAAAAGGAAGCCGAGGCCTTTCTGACAAAATATGAATGCGCCGATGCAATAGACAATCCCAGGCCCATTCCCATTCGGGACATTGCAACCAGGCTCATGTCTCTGGATATCATCGATACAGAATATTTGTCTTTTGACGGAAGCGTACAAGGCGCCATTGCATTTACCAGTGGTATTATTGAGGTTTATGATTGGTCATCCGAAGAATCAATAGGTTATGAGGTAACGCACCCTGCCATTTTCGTAGACGCCGACATTATCAATGTTGGCCGTTTCAACAACACTCTGGCCCATGAATGCTTCCATTGGTGGCGGCATAGAAACTACTTTAATTA
>CAZESU010000126.1:0-4944 GCA_964515275.1 uncultured Oscillospiraceae bacterium | reverse complement strand
CCTTTACGGCGCAGCAGCTGCTCTTCAGCGGCAGCGGCACGGAGGATGCCCCGATTATCGTGACCGCTTATGGCGATCCCTCCGATGGTCTGCCCCTGCTTGCGGGCAACGGAGAGGTTACCTATGTGGTCGGCATCTACAATCAGGAATATGTGACGGTTGAGAATCTGGAGATCACCAACACTTCCGATAAGTATAACAGTGATTTTGGGTTCAAGACCAGCAACAACACGACACTTACCCTGCAGGCCATCCACGTGGAGATTGCCAACTTCGGTGTCGCTCACGGCATCACGCTTCAGAACATCGAGGTACATGACATCAACGGAAATCTGAACTATAAGCTGAACGGCGGCTTTGGCTTCTATGTGTCTGCTGCCGGCAGGGAGAATGGCACGCTGCTGGGCGTTCCCAGCTGGTATGACGGCGTCCTGATCCAGAACTGCTCCTTTATCAACGTGGACCGCTCCGGCATTAAAATCGTCAACTCCGACTGGTGCAATCAGTGGGAGTCCAACAGCTCGAATCCCGTCAGCTGGTACCCGACGAAAAATGTTGTGATCCGCAACAACTATTTCAATAAAATCGGCGGAGACGGCATCACCACCCGCGATACAGACGGCACAGTCATCGAGTACAACTACGCTGAAAACTGCCTCTATCAGACCTGCGGCTACAACGTAGCAATTTGGCCCTTCGAGGCAGCCAACACGGTGATCCAGTACAACGAGACTTGCTATACCCGTCAGACCTTCGACGGCGAGGGCCTGGACTGCGACCATGCGTCCTCCGGAACCGTTATGCAGTACAACTACAGCCACAACAATGAAGGCGGCTTTATGCTGATCATGGGCGGGTACAACCATGTAGCAGTCACGGTGCGCTATAACATCAGCCAGAACGACCAGCTTCATACCTTCGAGTTGGCACAGGGTCTGGCCTACGGCACTATGATTTACAACAATACGCTGTATTCGGATCAGACCTTGAGTCGAGGGGTGGTCTACTACTCCAACATCCAGGCGAACGGCTGCGGAAGCAATGATATCTTCTTCTTCAATAACCTCTTTATCTATCCGGAGGATCAGAGCTTCTACGGCGGGGATGCCAACGGTCTTACGGCGCTGAAAACAAACGCCAAGATCTACAACAACGCCTATGTGGGAATTGCTTCGCCCACAGTGGACGGGACGGAACAGGACAGCGCAGCGATTAAAGTTGCCCTGAGCGACCTCGGCACGGTTCTTGTAGAAGCGGGCAGCGGCCCGGAGAGCAGCAGCGCATATACAAGAACCGGGAGAAACGCAGTGGGTACCGGCTTGATGAACGGCTACCGGGTAAGTGAAGGATCGCCCGTCATTGGAAAGGCGATCACGGTTGCGGATGCGGTGAGTTACTACTCAAACGGAACCATGACACTGGACAGCCTGAGAGACGGACGTGAAATTTCGCCCAGAGAACTGTGGGATGAGGTTACGGCCCTCAAGAAAGCCGGAACGGATTCTTATTACAGCCTGAAGTATGCTGCCGGCGCGAACCTGCCTGTGGTGAACGGCGTGAGCGACGTAAGCTACGATACGGACTTCTTCGGGACAGCCCTTGGCGGGACAACTGATGTCGCGGCAGCTTCGCTGGAGACATTCAGCAGCCTGACGGGCTCTGAGATCGGCGCGGTTGAGTATATCGACCTCAGCGAGATCGTGGATGAATATACGGACCCGGAGGCAGAAGTATCTCAGGAGGAGATCGGCACAGTCACAATTACATGGACCAGCACTACCGGCTATGAGGCAACCGTGACGCTGAATGGGCAGACCTATAAGGTGACACCGGTGTATGATGTGGAGCTTGGCTGCTATGTATATGAGCTGACCGTAACTGGTTTGGATGCGGGCACAACGTATTTCTACACGATCATTTATGCGGACGATGTGGACGCTGGCGGAACGTTCACCTTTACCACGCCAACTGAACCCACGACACCGACTGAGCCCACGACGCCAACTGAACCCACGACACCGACTGAACCCACAACACCGACTGAGCCCACAACGCCGACTGAACCCACGACACCGGATGTTTCCGGCACCACCGAAGGCACAGAAGGCAATGGAGACACCGCTTTTGCTGCTCTGTGGGCTGGCTTGGCCGTCTTGACCTTTGTCGGCTGCGCAGTCCTGGCAATGCTGGTTGTGCGGCAGCACAAGCGCCGCAGCTGACCGGACCAGGCTCCTTCTGGAGCAAAGCCAATGAGCGGCACGCGGGTGCGGCTTAGAAAATCCAATTAAGAGGGGCTGCCTCGTTTGAGGCAGCCCCGTTGTGTTTGGGCCTCTGGCCCATTTTACCGGCGATCCTTGCCATCGTTGACGAAGGAAGCACATTCTGTGCAGTCGCAGCTGGTGGCCTGGGGTGCGCAGCACCCCACCTTGATGGCATTCAGGGTGCAGAAATCCTGCTTACTCGCATGGAAGGCACAATCCTTGACGGAACACTCGATGCTGTGGTTGACTTTTTCCATTGTCAATTCCTCCTTTTTTCGCCGATGGCAGCCCACCATCGACGGTGCTTTAGTATGTACGGAGGGAAGAAATTTTATGCGCTTTGGGCGGTATGCCTGGACAAATATTCCGTATTTCTGTCAGCAACGACAAAATTTGTCATCCTTCTCCCCGTATATAAGATTTTATAAGGGTCAAAATAGGCTCGGTAAGTCCAAATGGACTTTCCGGCTAAAACGCGACTTCTAGAGAAAAGGAGATGTGAGAAAATGTCCAATAACGGCAGCAAACAGGCTCTTGTGCCTGGCGCTCGTGAGGCTCTGAACAAGTTCAAGATGGAGGCCGCCAACGAGGTGGGTGTCAACCTGAAAGAGGGCTACAATGGCGACCTGACCTCCCGTCAGGCCGGTTCTGTGGGCGGTCAGATGGTCAAGAAGATGATCGAAGCCTACGAAAATGGCATGAAGTAAAACGTATGAAGAAGGGCTGCCCCGCTGTGGGGCAGCCCGCCTATTGTTTTACTCGGTTATAGTTAGTTTTTCTGCATCTATCATTTTGTCACAGTTTTTGCTTTGGCCAGTGTTTTTGAGCCGAAATATCCGTCAGCGGTCAGGCCGTATTTTGTCTGGAACGCTTTCACGCCTGTTTCCGTCTTTGCACCGTATTCGCCGTCCACAGTCAAACTTACGCTAATTGCCCAGTTGATGAGCTGCTGCACGCGTTTGATCTGCATTTTGTAATTGGTCAGCGTCTGGTACCCGTCTCCTTTTTTGTAGTATCCTCTCGGAGGCAGTGCCGGGAATGTGCCGGAATAGGTAGTGGCCGTGGTGCGCGGATTTCCGCTGACAACGATCACAGTATGTCCCTTGGTCTTTGTGACAAGCACATCATCGTTATAGACCGGGGTTTTTGCCTGAGAGATGTATGAGACCATAAAGAGTGGTACATAGCCAGTCTTTATTTTTTTCAAACTGTGTCCATCCACAGTTACCTATCTTTTCAATACACTCTTGATATAATTATCAAATGTCCGCCGCTCTGTGGCCGTCAGTCGTTCATAATTGTCGATCAAATACTTCCGCTCCTCTGCGGAAAGGCTTCCACGCGCGCACAGGTTTACGAAAATCTGGAAACGACGTCGTTGCTCCTTCTCTGGAACAGCCATTGCCATCATTTCAACCATGATGGTTTCAATAATTTCAGCACCCTCATCATCTGATATGTCAGCCTGACGTTTCTGCTCCTCCTGGCGCTTTTTCTCTTCCTGGCGCTTTTTCTCTTCTTCTCGGCGTTTCTCCTCTTCCCGTCTGGCTTCCTCCTGCCGTCTTACTTCCTCCAAGAACTTATCATACTCTGGTGAAATATCAAACGCCTTCAATTCGCCATGTTCCAGTTGGTAAAAGTCCGTGGGAGCATCAACTCCTGTCGTGCCTGCGCCAACTCTTATCTCATGATAGGTATCGATCGCTTTTGTAATACTCTCCGTCATAATTACGAGATGATGCAGATTTCGGCTACAGCTTGTAGCAAACCAGTGTGCAAACACTTCACAGGCATCTCCTTTAAAGAATCCTTGATCGCCCCGGACAAACAATGTTAAATGGGTTCCTTTGATTTTCTCTAAAATCAGGGAACACCGCATTTTTTGTAGTTCGCTCAATGCGGGAACAAAACGGTCTAAAACATAATCAAGCTCTAGAGGTTTTGCTTCAAGCCGTATTACATCTTTCAGTTTCGATGCTGACAGCTTTCCCGGATTGTCTTTCGCCTGTTTTGCCAGATAATCTATTACGGGTTTCTGTCCAAAAAGCGGCTTTTTATAATTTTTAAGGCACGGATGGATCTCCATTTGATAATCTGGGTATTTTTTTAGGAATGCGACCTGAAACGCATCCCGTTCCTCTGCCGTGCCGCCGAATACAACCGTAATAAATTTATTCGGTTCCAATTCCTCATATCTCATACAGTATACAGGCTCCTTCCCTATATTGACACTATTATCTGCTGCGGCTGTGGTCATCCACACGCCACCGTTGGTGTACCCATTTTACCACAGAATACTGCACATATCCAGTTCTATTTTCTATAAACTGTGGCCATCCATAGTTTTTTATTTTTCTATCTTATTTCCGGGACTGTCGTACCCATCCACAGTTTCCTACTTTGCCACCCGTACAGTTGGCTCCCTATTTTTCTACTGTTTTCCACACGCTCCGCCTCTCTACTGTTTTAATTTTCTGCCTTAATCCCTGCTGAAATCCGGGAGAACGGAGGGATGCCATAGGAAGAAGGTCTTGCCCTATTTTGAGGTGAAAGCTTTTCGCGCAGCAGCCGCCAGTCCGCTGCTGCCTCTGGTGCTGACCAGGGCGGTGAACGGCCGTTTTCCGAAGGCAGTTTTCGGCAAATGAATTCTTTGAAACTACGTTGAAGCTGGAGAATGGCGAAA
>CAZESU010000125.1:0-5022 GCA_964515275.1 uncultured Oscillospiraceae bacterium | reverse complement strand
CCAGCTTCTGCATCACCTTGAATTTCGGATATGCCACCGCAAACAGAATGGCAATGCAGACTGCCAAAGCGATGACGGCAACCACGATGATCCAACTCATGGACGACCCGGTCTCAACCACTTTGATTACACCGGCGGCAGCCAGAATCGGCGCATAGGCCACCATGCGGAGCAGCATAACGATCAACATCTGCACCTGCTGGATGTCATTGGTGCATCGGGTAATGAGTGACGCTGTGGAAAACTGCTCGATCTCTGCGCTGGTAAAACTCATTACCTTGGAATACAGGCGTTCACGCAGGTCGCGGCCAATTCCGGAGGACACTTTTGAAGCAATCAGTCCGGTCAGAATGGATACGACAGCCATTACCAGCGCCATAGCCAGCATTTTCGCGCCGACCTTAAAGAGGTAGGCGTTCCGAATACCAGCAAGATCCACGCCCTGCGCCTCATATTCTGCGGAAACAAAACTCACGGCAATCTGGGAAAGAAACTCATCTGTAAGTTCTTCCATTTGCGAGAGCGTATCCTTCATCTGCTGCTGTAAATCTTCTTTGGACAGGAAGCCACCTTCGATAGCAGCTTTTGCCCCTTCCAGCATGGCTTTGCCTTCCTCGTTGTTTTCCATCTGGTAGACGATGCTTTCCGGAAGGGCAAGAATACCTGCCAGAGTTTCCCGATCTTCTTTCTGCGTGTTCAGCAATGAACGAACGCCCTTCTCATCAGCGATGGAATACGCCGTTTCCAGCGCGCTTGTATCTTCGTCCGAAAGAAAAATCGTCAGAGTGTCAAAGCTGTCTTCCCGGATAGTTTCCGGTACCGCATCCTCAATACCGTTTTGCTGAAGCCCGACATTCAGCAGGTCACTGGTATAAGTTGGCAGCGCAAGATCGCAGTAAGCCTGTATAATCAGCAGCAGGGCAATTATGAGTACTGCGCCTTTCGCCTTCGACATAAATCGAAATATGTTCTTCATTATATGCCTCCATGGTTTTATGTATTTCTCGCCGTTAGGCTATGATTGGCTGCGCAACCCACGAAATTTCGCACCTCTCGCATCGTGGCGATCCACAACCACACGATGGATACTCCCTGGGCAAAACAGCACCTTATTCATTCGTTTTAGAAAATTGATTACCCTGTTATCTTTGATCATTCCCTTTCCCGTTGCATCCTTCCATGCGGCAGGTATCCCAGGCAGCATAACAGAGTCATAACAGTGGACATATATCATCAAATTTTCTCTTGTGCTTTTTTTCTTCCATTACACTCATGTATGCCGGGCGTATAATTTTCCCAGCGCAAATCAGTTCCTCAATCCGGTGAGCGCTCCAGCCCACAATACGAGCAACCGCAAAAATAGCCGTATAAAGTTCCTGCGGGATTCCGAGCATCTCATATACAAAGCCGCTGTAAAAATCAACATTCGGGCTAACGCCCTTATAAATTTTTCTATTCTGCGCAATGATTCTCGGCGCGATTTCTTCAATATTCCGGTATAACTGCATATCCCGCTGTCTGTTCTTTTCTTCCGCAAGCCTTTCCACATATGCTTTGAGTATGCGTTCCCTTGGGTCAGACAGGGAATAAATCGCATGCCCCATGCCATAAATCAGACCTTTTTTATCAAAGGCTTCTTGATTCAGTATTTTCCGCAAATAGGCAGCTATTTCCTCCTTATCTCCGTAATCCCGGACATGGTCTTTTATGTCTTCCATCATCTCCATGACTTTCATGTTTGCCCCGCCGTGCTTTGGGCCTTTCAGGGATGACATTGCTGCAGCAATTGTCGAATAGGAATCAGAACCGGAGGAGGTTACCACTCTTGTGGTAAATGTGGAATTGTTTCCACCTCCGTGTTCCATGTGGAGAATCAACGCTGTATCAAGCGTCTTTGCCTCCACAATCGAATATTTCTGGTCTGGCCGGAGCAGCATCAGGAGATTTTCCGCAGTGGAAAGCTTCGGATCCGGCTGATGGATATACATGCTTGCCTGATTTTCATAATGATTATACGCATGATATCCATATACGGCAAGAAGCGGAAATTCGCTGATCAGTTGGATGCTCTGCCTTATCACATTTGAGATGCTGGTATCTTTTGCATTCTCGTCATAAGAAGCAAGGGTGAGAATACTCCTTGTCATGGAATTCATGATATCTTCCGACGGCGCTTTCATGATAACGTCTCTGGTAAAATTCGTCGGCAATGTCCGGCATTCCCCAATTAGTCGGCTAAACTCCGCCTGTGTTGCCGCATCCGGCAATTCTCCCATCAACAGGAGATATGCAATCTTTTCAAATCCAAGTTCGGTTTTCCCTAATGAGTGGATTAGTTCCTGAACTTGATACCCACGGTACCAGAGTTTTCCCTCTGCGGGAACCTTCGTGCCGCCTACAATCGCAGAAGATGTGATTTTTGATATTTTGGTAAGCCCTGTGAGCACGCCATTTCCCTTCTCATCCCGCAAACCGAGATTTACGCCATATTCATCATATAGCCGGGGCGCGATGCTGTCATTTTTGACACAGATCTTCTCCGCTTTGCTGGTATATTTATTCATCTCCTCTGTCAGCAATTCCTTCTCCCTCCATTCTTTCCCGTTCACTATGCATAACTGTTTCCAGCTGCTTCATAAGATTTAAGAGTTCGATCAGGTTATCTTTCCCAAATTTTTCTATTATGTTTCCATAATATTCCATTAAAGTATCCTGCTGATGTTCCAACAGTGTGATCCCCTGATCTGTGAGAGTAACATAAGTTCCTTCATTGCCATCACCATCATGGGACCACCTGACAAACCCCTGCTCGTTAAGTCTGCTTACAAGTTTTGAGGTTTGTCGGATTGTAAGTTCCATTCTTTCGGATAAATCCTTCAGGTATGTTTTTCCTTCATAAATTTCCTGCTCTTTTCCCACATCTTGAATGATGTGCAGTACAATATAATTTGTTTCATCGATCCGACGGCTGGCCTTTGCTTTATTAAAAAAATATCTCCTAATCGTCAACTCGTTCCCGAGTTTTAGTGCATCTATACTTTTTTTAGTTTCTTCCATGCATTCCATCCTTCCTGTCATGTTTGAATTGTTCTACTGCGTTCTGGTCTATGCTATTCTGGAAAAGTCTGTGCAGCATCTTCTTTTTCAAATCTCATTTCAGAGATGCTGTGATTCGATTATCCTTGACAGCGCCCTTTTCAATCGCAAGCGCATCCATTAAAACTTTTCCTGGTTTATCCTCAATCAGTTCATCCGCGTATTTGCATACCTCTGCGGAAATCCCGGCGCTTGCGGGCTTGTAGAACAGTGTGGGCGTGTGATCTACCGCATAGTGCATGACGCCATCAACCATGTAAGTCGGTTCTTCCACCGTTGTTGGGATGCTTGTTTCGATTGCGCCATGCTTATCGCAACTGATGTCAATAATCAGAGAATTTCTCCGCATTCTCTTCAAATCATCTCGATAAATAATATGGTTTTTCCTATGTGTATCCCAAAGCAGTGCATTTACGATGACATCATATTGCCCAATTTCCTGACGGAGCAGATTTTCCATTCTGCGGTCGTATACCGTAATGTGCGCCCCCAGGCAAGTCAGAATACGCATCGCACCACGCGCTACATTCCCCCTGCCAATCAGCGCCACATCCGTGTTGTACGGCATTTCCCCATAGCACTGGAAGGCATGCATGATAGCTGCTTCTCCTGCCATTTCATTGTTTCGATAGAAGCAATGCCGCCCTTCGCAGAACATATCCTCCCATGTATAAGCCGTTAGCTTTCCAGCCAAAACTTTATCTGTAGTATCCCTGTTCTGCACAAGATGAACCCACCCGAAAATCGTCTGGTCTTTTAACTGCCCTAAATATCCCGCATCTCCAATTTTCGGATCACAGACAACATCACAGGCAAGGACCTGCTCCCGTGTGACGATTTTTGCCCCTTGGGTTTTATAATCTGCATCCGAATAGCCTAAAACTTTTCCATACCCTCTCTCCAGCAGCAGCATATCCGCATGCTTTATCTTTGCGACATCGTTCGGAATCAATGCCCTGCGATTCTCATTTTCCTTATCACTAATCGGGAAACCAATTGTTTTCATCTTTTATTACCTCCAATTCTTTCACAATGCTTATATAAATAAAGGTGATTTCCCACCCTGATTTGCTACTCGAGTCATATCATAATCGCAGGCTTATTTTCTAAAAAAACAAAGACAAGCTGAAAACTGCTTCGAACTGCAATTTTCAGCTTGTCCCTGAATTTCAACAAGGTTATTTGTAGAAAATGCAATTTGGATTAGAGGCCTCTCAGGAGAGAACTTCTCCGGTTTTACTCAATATAGCAGCATAAGATAATGCTCTACGGAGAGAGAACGATGTCAAAGTACCTCAAACGAGAGGCAAGAAGAATTACCGGTTAGTACGCGCCATCCATTTCAGGGTTAACAGCTGCTGGAGCGGGAGGCTCCGGCTTATCCGTTACCAGCACTTCCGTTGTCAATGCCATAGCAGAAATGGAAACAGCGTTCTCCAGCGCACAGCGAGTTACCTTCGCCGGATCGATAATGCCGCAGGCAACCATGTTGCAGAATTCATCTTTGTATGCATCATAGCCGTATCCGGATTCCTCAGAGGTTCTGACCTTTTCCAAAATCACAGAGCCATCCGCGCCGGCATTGGCAGCAATCTGGCGAATGGGAGCTTCCAAGGCCTTGGCAACGATCTGGACGCCTGTCTTTTCGTCACCCTCCGCAGTCTTCAGCAAAGTCTCCACAGCAGGGATCGCATTTACATAAATCGTACCGCCGCCGGCTACGATGCCTTCCTCCACAGCGGCACGGGTCGCATTCAGGGCGTCTTCAATGCGCATCTTCTTCTCCTTCATTTCGGTTTCCGTCGCCGCACCGACGCGAATCACAGCAACGCCTCCGGAAAGCTTTGCCAGACGCTCCTGCAGCTTTTCCCTGTCATAGTCGCTGGTCGTGTTGGCAATCTGAGCCCGAATCTGGCTGATTCGATC
>CAZESU010000124.1:0-5089 GCA_964515275.1 uncultured Oscillospiraceae bacterium | reverse complement strand
GTATGCGCCTCATCAGCGGCGAACTGTCCCTCGTTACCTTCTTCCTGTTCCTGCTTGCGGTCTCCCGGCTCTACGAGCCTATGTCCTTCTCCCTGCAAAATCTGGCGGCGATGAACTCTCTGCAAGTGAACATTGACCGCATGAATGAGATCAACAACAGCAAGGCGCAGGACGGCGAGGCGGCATTTACACCGAAAGGTTACGATATCACATTTGAGAATGTGGGCTTTGCCTACAACAGCGGCGAAACCGTGCTGAAGGATGTCTCCTTTACCGCCAGGCAGGGTGAAGTGACCGCTCTGATCGGTCCCAGCGGGGGCGGGAAATCCACCGCCGCAAAGCTGGCTGCCCGATTTTGGGATGTGGAGCGTGGCAGGATCACCGTCGGCGGCGTGGATGTGAAAACTGTTGACCCGGAGCGCCTGCTGACCGCATTTTCCATCGTGTTCCAGGATGTGACCCTTTTCAACAACACCGTTATGGAGAACATCCGCATTGGACGCAAGGACGCCACGGATGCCCAGGTCATTGCGGCGGCCAAAGCGGCCATGTGCGAGGAATTTATCCAGAAGCTCCCCCAGGGCTACCAGACCATGATCGGAGAAAATGGCTCCACCCTCTCCGGCGGAGAACGTCAGCGCATCTCTATTGCACGGGCATTGTTGAAAGATGCTCCCATTATCCTGCTGGACGAGGCCACCGCATCTCTGGACGCCGAAAACGAGACCGAGATTCAGCAGGCCATCTCCCGGCTGGTGAAGGACAAGACGGTGCTCATCATCGCCCACCGCATGAGAACGGTGGAGAACGCCAACAAAATTGTGGTTTTGTCCGATGGAACGGTAGCGGAAACCGGCACCCCGGAGGAGCTTCTCAGGCAAAACGGCATCTTCGCCCGCATGGTAGAACTGCAAAGCGAAAGCCAGAGCTGGACGCTGATATAAAACAGATGGGAAAGCCGAAAATTCATGCGTCGGGCGAGGATTACTTAGAATACGACTCGCGGTGAAGGCTGGGCTGGCCGATTGAACTTGCGCGGCAGGCAGCTCATAGCCCTTTGCCGTAGCGCAGATGTCTCCGTTGATGATTACCCGGTCTTTGTCATACTCCCCGGAGTTCTTTACCATGCAGCTCCCGCCGCCACCACCATGGATCCGGACGACGTTATCCTGTCTTTCTCCTATTCCGGTGCCACCAGGGATATGGTGGAAACGCTGAACCTTGCCCGGGATCGGAAGGCAAAGACCATCCTGATCACCCGCTTCCCGAAATCTCCGGGGGCCGCCCTTGCCGATGTGGTACTCCAGTGCGGCGCCAACGAAAGCCCGCTGCAGTTGGGCTCCGTTCCGGCGAGAATCGCCCAGATCTATTTGATGGATGTGCTCTTCTCCGAGCTGTGCCGCCTCAATCTGGACCAGTGCCGGCAGAGCCGCAGCAGAATCGCGGACGCTCTGACGGACAAGCATTTATAACAAATCAGCACCCTGCATTTTGTGCAGGGTGCTGATTTTTTGCAAAAAAGCCCCGAATTTGTGCGAAAAAGAAAATTTTTTTCAAAAATTTATTGACAGTGGGCAATCTTTTGGTTAATATTGAAACAAGAGTTTAGTCAAGTTGCTGTCCGCCCGGAAGGCCGGCACGAAGAAATAGAATCATCCGCCAAGGGGATCCCCTTGGTCACCTTTTTGAGAAAAAGGTGATGGGTCTTAACCGGCGAGCAAGCAGCAAAAAGGCTGCCGTCGGCTCCCGTACATACTTTGTCAGCAAATTTTTTAGAATAAACATTTTAAGGAGGAAAACATGAAAAAACTTCTTGCACTGCTGTTGGCTCTGGCCATGGTATTTGCCCTCACCGCTTGCGGCGAGACGTCGGCCCCTGCTGAGGAAACCACTCCCACGGAAGAAAGCCAGCCCGTAGAAGAAGGGAACTCCGCTGATGTGGCTACTGAGATTTCCCTTTGGACCTATCCCATCGGCAATTGGGGCGATGAAGCTACTGTAAACGAACTTATGTCCGCCTTCGAAGCCGAGACCGGTATTAAGGTCAACGTAGAGTATCTGGACTACACCAACGGCGACGATAAGGTCAACACCGCAATCACCGCTGGCAATGCTCCCGACCTTGTTATGGAAGGACCTGAGCGTCTGGTTGCCAACTGGGGTGCCAATGGCTATATGGTTGACCTGAGCGATTTGCTGGACGATGAGGATCTGAGCGAGATCTATGACTCCGTTCAGGCTGCCTGCATCAACAGCGAGGGCGCTTGCTACGAGTATCCGCTGGTTATGACCGCTCACTGCATGGCCATTAACTGGAACGCATTCCAGGAAGCCGGCGCTGACCAGTATGTGGACGTTGACTCCCACACTTGGACGACCGAGCAGTTCTTCCAGGCAATTCAGGCTCTATATGATTACTATGGTGATACTGTCGCTGCCGTATACTGCAACGGCCAGGGCGGCGATCAGGGAACTCGTGCACTGGTTAACAACCTGTACGGCGGTACCTTTACCACTGCCGACCACAGCAGTTACACTTGGGATGACCCCGAAAACATTCAGGCTCTGCAGGAACTGTGTGAGCAGGATGGCATTGCCTTTGACGCTTCCATCGTCGGCGGTGATGAGATCGCGCTATTCTATCAGGGCGTGCTGAAGGTTGCGTTCTGCTGGAATATCGCACAGCAGTTGAATCCTAATTCTGCCGGTACTGGTGCCGGCTTGACCATGAACGGCGATGAGATCGTCTTCATGAGCTTCCCCGCTGAGGATGGCGTTGCCAATCTGCAGGGCGGTATCTGGGGCTTCGGTATCTTTGACAACGGCGACGATGCCAAGATTGCAGCTGCCAAGGAGTTCATCAAGTTCATGTGTGATTCCGAGCACACTGCCGATGCCGTTAAGGCTGCCAACTACTTCGCCGTCCGTGATACCGCCGGTGGTGCTGACCTGACCGGTATTTGGGCCGACAATGAGATCATGAACGAGTACACCAAGCTTATGCCTTATCTGGGCGACTACTATCAGGTCACCACTGGCTGGGCCGGCGCTCGTACTGCATGGTGGAATCTGCTTCAGGATGTAGGCGAAGGCGCTGACATCACGGAGACTGTAAACACCTGGCTGGCTGAGGCAAACGCCGCCTCTTGATCTCTCAAGAGAATAAAAACTGACGGAATCCTGACAAACAAGGGTTCGCACGCCCCTTTCCCGCAGTGCGCGGGAAAGGGGCGTTTCCTTAATCGACCGTAAAGTCAGGAATACCATTGCCGGCCTGCTCCGATTAACCGGCTCTGTAATCTGTGTTCCCGGCACGAATCCGGCTGCAATTTATTCAAACGATGGAAAATCGTTTTATAGCGCGAAGCGCGTTAAGTTTTTATGAGACATAAATGGTGCCTACGGCACAATTTGAGCGTCACAGCACACGGGATTCTTGATGAAACTTTTTAATCAAGGATCAGTATTACAAGGTGAAGCCTTTTAAATTTCAAGAGAGGAGAGAGTAATTTTGGCCAATCAACTGCGCTCCAGTAGGAGCAGGGCTTTAATGCGGCAGGAGACAATCTCCGCCTACCTGTTCCTGTTACCCAGTCTGGTCTTTTTCCTCGGTTTTGTCATCATCCCCATGGTCATCTGTATCATCAACAGTCTGACTGATGCCAATATGTATACTGCGGGACTTGGCGATTTCGTGGGAATGCAAAACTATATCAAGCTGTGGAAGGACCCGACTTTCCTTGAGGCGCTGAAGAATACGTTCATCATCGTAATCGTCAGCGTGCCTACGGTATGTGCTTTTTCCCTGTGGGTTTCCTCCGCCATCTACAAGCTCAATGACAAGATGCTGTCCGCCTTTCGCTGCATCTTTTATTTGCCTGTTGTCACCGGCTCCGTGGCTGTCACGGTGGTTTGGAAGTGGATGTATAATAACTATTACGGCGTGTTTAACTATGTGCTGAAAGGCATGGGCATCATTGACAAGAATATCAACTGGCTGGGCGATTCCCGGTATGCTCTGTGGTGCATTATCCTGATCCTGTTTACCACCTCAGTGGGTCAGCCCATCGTACTGTACGTATCCGCTTTGGGCAATGTGGATCAGTCTCTGGTAGAGGCGGCCGAGGTAGACGGTGCTACCCCGACTCAAGTATTCTGGAAGGTCAAGTGGGCACAGATGATGCCCACCACGCTGTACATACTGGTCATTACTACCATCAACTCTTTCCAGTGCTTCGCACTGATTCAATTGTTGACCTCCGGCGGCTCCGGTACCAACACCGTCATGTATTATATCTACTACACCGCCTTTAAGCTGACGGAACAGGCAGGACACTTCGGCTATGCCAACGCAATGGGCGTCGTTCTTGCCATCTTCATTGGGCTCCTGTCTGCCGTGCAGTTCAAGCTGGGGCAGGAAAAGTAAGGAGGCAAGAGAAATGAAAATCACATCCAATCGCACAAAAGTATATAAGGCGTTTTGCCTGATTCTTTTGATCTTCCTTGCACTTCTGTTCCTGTTCCCGCTCTATTGGATTATCACCGGAGCGTTCAAAAACGGGCAGGATATCAATGCCACCACTCCGGTGTGGATCCCCTCGGAGTGGGTGCTGAGCAACTTTGAAAAGCTGTTCAACCGCCGCTCCGCGCCACTGTTCCAGATCGGTTCAATGGTTGGCCCCACAGTTCCCGGCGCGATCCGCTGGCTGGTAAACACAGTGTTTATGGCAGTGGTTGCCATGATCCTTACTTGTATTACCGCCGCTATGGCAGGCTACGCGCTGGCAAAGAAACGTTTTTGGGGGCGCGGTCTTCTATTTTCGCTGATCGTATGCGCCATGGCACTGCCAAAACAGGTCATTTTGATTCCTTTGCTGAAAGAGATGTCCGCGCTGGGCCTTTATGACACCCTTTGGGCGGTTATTTTCCCCACGGTAGGCTGGCCTTTCGGCGTCTTCTTGATGAAACAGTTTTCGGAGGGTATCCCGGGAGAGATTCTGGAAGCCGCTCGCATCGATGGCGCAGGGGAGGTAAAGACCTTTGTCACCGTCGTCGTGCCCATGGTAAAGCCGGGCATCGGCGCATTGGC
>CAZESU010000123.1:0-5144 GCA_964515275.1 uncultured Oscillospiraceae bacterium | reverse complement strand
AGGCGTTGAGCCTACCGCTTGTGAGCAGATTAGTATAAGTGATCCTGTGATACTCCTTCAGGTAGCGCGAGTGTCGCTGCCCCCATATCCCGAGGCTTTTCTTCTTCGGGTGGTAAGGTAAGACACGGCAGATAGTATTCGCCTTTCAGTTCGTACCAAAGGCCGTTGCTTTCATCATAAATGTACTTGTCCATCTTGAAATCCTCCAGTATAATATATTCGCACATATGTCACAGTTTCCCGATTGCCACTCGCTGTTATATCTTGTTATCAGATTTTTCTTCCCTTGTTTTTGCCCTTATAAGGTAGCAAAGGAAGCATAAACACAAGTGAAATCGTATAAAGGGATAAGGCGGACACACTGCGATAAATCCTTTATTTTCAAGCGTTTTGGAGGATTTTATTAAAACCCTATGAGGGGCAGTAACCACTTATGAAATCGTGGTTTTCAAATTCCGATTTCTCGCTTTGTCCTGTTATAGCATAGCGGCATGAATCATCAGTCAAAAGTCTCCCGGACGAATTCAGTCCGGGAGATCATAGCAATATCTGTTTTACAAATCCCGCCCCTCCCGGGATTTTTCTCTATTTCAGCTCATAGAGCCTGGTGTACTTGTCTTCCAGATAGTCCAGGTAATAGTCCACATTCAGGCTCTCTCCGGTGATAGCTCTGATCCACTCGTCCGGGTCGGTGAGGGAGGCAATGCTGAACACATGCTCTTTCAGCCATGCGGCCACTTTGGAAAGCTCACCCTGGCGGATGGCGGCATAAACGTCGAAATCTTTCTCCATGGTACGCAAAATCTGTACTCCATAGGCGTTGCCCAGTGCGTAAGAGGGGAAGTAGCCGTAGCTTCCGCTCCAGTGTACGTCCTGCAGACAGCCCTTGTCATCTCCGGGCACATCCACGCCCAGATATTCTTTGTACTTGGCATTCCACAGGGCAGGCACCTCGTCAACGGTGATGTCGCCGTTTACAAAGGCCTTTTCCAGCTCATAGCGCACCAGAATGTGCAGGCAATAGGTCAGCTCGTCCGACTCGGTACGGATCAGGCTGGGGCGGGCGATGTTCACTGCCTCGTAAAGCTCCCGTTCGCTGACATCGGAGAAGGTGTCGCCGCTGAGCTCCTGAAGCTTGGGGTATACGAAATGGATAAAGGCCTCGCTCCTGCCGACGATGTTCTCGTAAAAGCGGGAAATGCATTCGTGCATGGCGTTGGACATATTGTTGGCGCAGTGGTTGGCATAGACCTCTTCCGGCTCGTTCTGCATGAACAGGGCGTGACCGCCCTCGTGCAGGGTTGTGAAGATGTTGGAGATAAAGTTGTCCTCAAAATAGTGCGTAGTGACGCGCACGTCCTTGGGGCCGTAGTTGTCGGTGAAGGGATGCTCCGTGGTCATCAGCACCAGGGCGCTTTCCCGCAGCCCCTCTTCTTTCAGCAGATAGCGGGAAAAAGCCTCCTGCTGGGGGATGGGGCAGGGACGGGAGAGAAAGTCCTCACGGATAGGCTTGCCCTCTTTGACGATGCGGTGCATCAGCGGCACAACTCTCTCCTTCAGTGAGGAGAAGAAGGCATCAAGCTGAACCTCGTTTCCACCTTTTTCAAAGTCGTCCAGACAGGCGGTGTAATAGCTGGGGTATTTGTCGTCCCGCAGGTCGACGGCCTTTCGAGTGAGGTCCACCAGAGAGGCAAAGGAATCGCGGAAAAGAGAAAAGTCATTAGCCTTCTTGGCGGCAAGCCAGTCACCGTAGGCCTTGCTGGAAACCAGGTTCATCTCGTAAGAGAATTTGGCGGTGAAGTTTTTGGTCTTCTTGTAGCTGTCGTAAAGATGCTCCACGGCCTTTTTCTGCACGGGGGTCAGACCCTCGTTATCCTCGTGAAGTTCACATACCAGGCTCTGATATTTTTTTGCGTGGGTCAACTTATGATACTGCTTGCCCAGAATTGCCATATCCTCTCCGGCCTGAGCCATGCCCTCCTCCGGAGCGCAGCACTCCATGTCGAACTGGACCTTGCCGATGCAGCGGGCATAAGCCTCAATCTCGTCCAGAAGATTGAAAAGCTGTTTGAGTTTTTGCTGGTTGGTCATAAAATTTATCCTCCTGATTCATTTAATCGGAATACGTCTGACACAGGTGACGTACGCAGCAGTTGGCGCAATCGGGCTTGCGGGCGTCACACACGGCCCGGCCGTGGAGCACAATGCAGTGGCAGAAGTCAGAGGAGTGCTCCGGCGGCAGAATTTTGCGCAGTTCTATCTCTATCTTGGTCGGGTCTTTCAGCCCGTCCACCAGGCCAAGCCTGTTTGATATGCGGATGCAGTGGGTGTCCACCACAGTGGAACCGGGAATTTTGAATACGTCCCCAAGGATAAGGTTCGCGGTCTTACGTCCTACACCGGGCAAAGCGGTCAGCTCTTCCATGGTACGGGGCAGCTCCCCGTTGTATTTTTCCAGCAGCACCTGAGCGCAGGCCACGATATCCCTGGCCTTGGCCCGGAAAAAGCCGCAGGAATGGACATACTTTTCAACCTCTTCCACATCGGCCTCCGCAAAGGACTCCAGTGTGGGGAAGCGGGCGAAAAGGGCAGGTGTAATCTTATTCACCCTTTCGTCGGTGCACTGGGCGGCGAGGCGCACGGAGAACAGCAGTTCGTAGTCTTTCCTCCAGTCCAGCGTGCAGTCTGCCTGCGGGTATTCCGCCAGAAGCAGCCTGACGATTTCGTTTACCTGTTCCTGTGTTCTCATGCCGATGCCCCCTGTTTCATAACTGAGTATAATATAGTTTACGGGACGAATTTAGTCAATCAAAATCAAAGAAAGGAGTTAAAACGACCCGGCTCTGTTCTTTCCTACAAAAGCGTTTTTGGACTCTTGCAATTTGAAAATGTCTATGTTAATATCCCAAAATGTATTCTAACAGCCGCGTTTTTCACCCAAAGCTGCCCATATGACCGGCGGCAGAGATGCATTAGGAGGAATATCATATGCAAAAGCTGGAACAGATCTATGAAGGCAAAGCAAAAAAGGTTTTCAAGACCGATGACCCGGAACTCCTTATTGTTGATTATAAGGACGATGCCACTGCGTTCAACGGGCTGAAAAAAGGCTCCATTGCGGGCAAGGGCGTTATCAACAATCAGATGAGCAACCGCCTTATGGCAAAGCTGGAGAAGTCCGGTATACCCACCCACTTTGTTCAGGAACTGAGCGAGCGGGAAACTCTGGTCAAAAAGGTTTCCATTGTTCCCCTGGAGGTCATCATCCGCAATATTTCCGCCGGTTCCTTCGCCAAGCGTTACGGCGTGGAGGAGGGCATCGTTTTTGACGAGCCGACCATCGAATTTTCCTATAAAAACGACGAATTGGGTGACCCCCTGATCAACAGCTATCACGCTCTGGCTCTGAAGCTGGCGACTCCCGAAGAGATTGCCGCCATCAGGGACTACGCTTTCCGTGTAAATGATTTCCTCAAGGGCCTCTGGGCAGAGTGCGGGGTAATCCTTGTGGATTTCAAGCTGGAGTTTGGAAGACTGGCAGACGGTACCATCGTCCTTGCCGATGAGATCAGCCCCGATACCTGCCGTCTTTGGGATGCCAAGACCCATGAAAAACTGGATAAGGACAGATTCCGTCGGGACATGGGCGGTGTTGAGGATGCCTATGCCGAGATTATGAAGAGGCTGCTGGACCATGACGCACAATAATTTGCCCGCAATGAAAGAGCACCACATTCACGAGGAATGTGGTGTCTTTGGTGTGTTTTCCGACAGCACCGACGACCTGGCCTCCCTGGCCTATTACGGACTTTTCGCCCTGCAGCACCGGGGCCAGGAGAGCGCCGGTATCGTCGTAAATGACGACGGCGTTTTCACCTCGCATCGGGATGTGGGGCTGGTGAATGAAGTGTTCACCCCCGCGCATCTGGCCTCTCTGGGCGAGGGTAACATCGTCGTTGGGCATGTGCGCTACGCCACCACCGGCTCCGATAACAAGAGAAATGTGCAGCCCCTTATTATAAACCACCACAAGGGCCGCATGGCCCTTGCCCACAACGGGAATCTGACAAATTCCCTTGAGCTGAGAGATGCGCTGGAGAAAAACGGCTCCATCTTCCATACCAGCACCGATTCTGAGGTCATTGCCTATATTATCGTGCAGGAAAGGCTTCACTGCGGCTCCATCGAGGCTGCGGTCTCTGCCGCCATGGACAGAATCGAAGGGGCCTATTCTCTGGTCATATCCTCCCCCACCAAGCTGATTGCCGTAAGAGACCCCCACGGTTTCCGTCCGCTCTGCATGGGCAGGAGGAAGGACGGGAAGATTGTGTTTGCTTCCGAGTCCTGCGCGCTTGACGCGGTGGGAGCCCGTTTCGAACGGGATTTGCTTCCCGGGGAAATTGTTGTTGTCACCTCACAGGGGATAAAGCTGGACAGGAGCCACTGCAGCATCGCTCGGCGCAGCATGTGCGTTTTTGAGTTTATCTATTTTGCGAGACCAGACTCTGTGGTTGATGGCTGCAGCGTCAGCCTGGCCCGAAAGCGGGCGGGAGCCTTTTTGGCACAGGAGCATCCGGTGGAAGCAGATGTGGTCATCGGTGTGCCGGACTCCGGACTGGAGGCGGCGCTGGGCTATGCGGAGGAATCCGGCATCCCCTATGCTATGGGCTTTACCAAAAATAAGTATATCGGCAGAACCTTCATCTCTCCCGACCAGTCCATGCGTGAGACCGGCGTAAATATCAAACTGAACCCTATCCGCTCCGTTGTGGAGGGAAAGCGCGTCGTTATAATAGACGACTCCATTGTCCGCGGTACCACCTGCCGCCGTATCATTGAACTGCTCCGCCAGGCGGGAGCAAAGGAGATACACATGCGCGTAAGTGCGCCGCCCTTTGTAAACGCCTGTTACTACGGCACGGATATCGACGATGAGGAAAAGCTGATTGCAAACCACCACAGCGTGGAGGAGATTGCGGAGATCATCGGCGTCGATTCTCTGGGCTATCTGAGTATGGAACATGTGGTTCGCCTTGCCGGCGATGAGGATACCGGCTTCTGTACCGCTTGCTTCGGAGGGGGCTATCCCACAAATATACCGAAAAACGGGGGAAAAGACCGTTTTGAGAGAAAAATCCACGCCC
>CAZESU010000122.1:0-5167 GCA_964515275.1 uncultured Oscillospiraceae bacterium | reverse complement strand
TTTTTTCGTTTATTCTTCATTGTCATCCGGCATGTATTGTTGAAATACCGGCTCCAGAAACAACGTCCAGAACAGCATCAACAGTGCAGGCAAAGCGAAGAGCGGGACAAGGAAACGCAGGCACAGATATACACAGAACCACAGGGAAATCCCCATAATAAGCGTGGACAGCAGATGGGCAAAGGCCAGCTTCAGCGCCGTCAGGTTCAAGCCTGCAAAATCAAAGGTAAAGCGGGACAGAACAGGGAACACCCAGCAGGAGATCCCGGCAATAACGACGAACAGTACCAGCCCCACAACGGCTGCAACCACGGATATATCTGAGGGACCTGCGGTGGCGATAAAGCGCTTCAGCAGCCAATAACAGCCGCCCAATATCAGCCCCCACAGCAGCGTAGACGGGATGGAATGCAGCAGCTCTGCCTTGAAGGTGCGGAAGAAACGGCTGTATACCTCCGGCTCTTTGTAACGAAAGCCGTGAGCCACCGCATCATACAGGGCGGTCGAGGCGGTGCCAATCGTGACGACCGGTATGGAGCACAGTATCCACAGCATGCTCAGCAGCAGTATATCCGCGATGTAACCGAAAGGCTTCCAAAAGAAGTTCTCGGAGTCGAAAAAACCTCTTGCCATTACTTTACAAGCTCCGGCACCAGCCTGGCAAGCTTCTCCGCAAGCTGGCTGTGACCTTTGCGGGTCAGATGCATGCAGTCAAGGTTATTAAATTCCGCAATACCCTCAGCGTCCAGAAAGGCGCAGCCCTGTCTCTCAGCAAGAGCCGCGTAATAGGGAGCAAGCTCCCTTGACTTCTGCGGGCAACCAACCCCCATGGGAATGCCGGCCGGGTCATTACAGAGTCCGTCGCCTATATGAGGCGGACAGATAATGAGAATGTTCGGCTTTCCGCCCCGCCAGGCTTCAACGGTTCTGGCCTTGGAAACAAGCCGCTCCATACCGATGCCGATGCAAGCCGCATTGGCGCCGAGGCGCTCTTTGGTATCGTTGGTGCCCAGCATGATAATCAGCAGATCCACCGGCTCGTGGCTCATAAGGCAGGAATATATCACATCCAGGCCTGCCATAGACTCATGCAGAGGATCGGGGAACACGGTGGTGCGCCCGGAAAGGCCCTCTTCGATGACCAGATACTCTTCGCCCAGCGCCTTTTGCAGCAGGCATGTCCAACGTTCCTCTTCGTTAAAACGGTCTCCTCCGTCGGCGCAGTCGGAGGGTTCGGCACAGTAGCCATGGGTGTTTGAATCTCCAAAGCAGACAATATGTTTTTTCATGGGAACCTCCATTTAAAGCTCAGGCAGAGAGGCAGCCGCAGCGGACTGGCCTACGCGGCGGAAACGCTCATCAGGCAGGGCAAGCTTGATTTTATCACAGACCTGCGGATATTCGCCGGAGAGTACCTTGCGGCAGGTCTCCAACAGGATATCGCCGCCTTTGCCGGACATGACGCGGCCCAAAAGCAGCACGCTGCGGAAGCCGTAAAGATCATGGTAGAGTACCAACGTGTGGGCAAGATAGGTGCCGATGCTGCGGTAGATGGCGGCGGCTCTCTCGTCGCCCTCCTCCATAAGCTTCTGAACCACCTTCAGCTTTTCGGCAGGGGACAGGGCCGGGTCAAGCGCGATCCCGGCGGCGGGGGCCAGCTTTATCACGCTGTCCTGAGAGAAGTACTTCACGCCACAGCCAATATCATGAGACCACTCGTCCTCCATGGCATCGGGATTGGCATCCACAGGGACAAAGGCAAGCTCGTTGAGCCAGCCGGTGATACGGCCCTGCTCATCTACATAGCCCACCGCCTCGCTGGTACCCATGGCAATGCCGAGAATGTTGGTGTCCTCAAGGCTGATGGCACCCGCAAGGGCGGACACGTCGCCATCATTCACAACGGAATAGGGGATAGGGCCGAAAGTGTCGGTAATGGCGCGGATATAGATATCTTTCACCTTGGCATCGAACAGATCTTTGGGAACCTGTAAAAACAGGGACGCCGCCATAGTGCGGTTGTTGATGAAAACGCCTGCGGAGGAGACGCCCACTGCGTCAACTCTGGGCATGTGGGAGGCGGCAGACTTCAGCGCGGCCACGATACCCTCGTAATGATAGTCCGGGTCGCTGTTGAGCTTGGGGAACCAGACCACCTCTTCGGAATAGACGGTCTCCCCGTCGATCACGGCAGAGACCTTGCGGTCGCTTCCGCCGGCATCAAAGCCGATGCGGCAGCCCTCCATGTGCCCGCCCATGGGCTTAGGTGCATCCTTGGCTTCCGGCAGCTCGTCCACAAGGACTACCTCAAAGGGATGTTCGAATACGCCGGCCATATAATCCCAGTCAAATTCCTGCACGCCACCGGCACTGTACGCTGCGGCAAGATACTCATATGTGTCCTCGTCGCCGCTGACATAGATTTTGAAGCCGCCCTTCATCCACAGGATGGTTTTTACCAGGCGGTTTATATAGTAGCGGTCTGCCTCGCGCATCTCCTCTGTGCCGTGGATAAAGGTGCGGCAGACAGCCCTCTCACCATCGGCCCGCTCTACGGCGATGCCCACGGGCTTGTGAGCATCAGCGAGAAACGCTTTGTTAAGCTTATAAAGGGGGATGAATTTCGGATCCAGTTCGGGTTTGTTTTCAACAGTCAGTTTGATGCCGAGATATTCCATGACAGTCTCCTTGAAAGTAATGTTTTTTTTATTTTTCTCATTATAGCATGAGATCGGGCGTATGTCATCAGGGAACTGGCAAAAAGTTTCAAAAAATATTTATGTTGAAAATCTCTTTCCGCGATGGTACTATTATTTCACAATGAATAACATTAAGTTTATATACAGGAGGAAGCTCAAAATGGACAGAACCAAACTGAATGAGGCGCGCCGGTGGATACGTTACCAGCTGGACTGCTCGGCAAACTTTTGGCTGGATCACGGCATGGACAAGGTAAACGGCGGCGTTTATACCTGTCTTGACAGAAAGGGCGAGGTATTCTCAACCGATAAGAGCGTGTGGATGCAGGGTCGCTGCGGCTGGATCTATTCCTGGCTGTGCCATCTGTACGGGCCCAGACCCGAATGGCTGGAAGCGGCAAAGAGCTGCCTTGACTTTATGGAAAAGTACTGCATCAATCCGGAGGCTGACAGGCGCATGTATTTCACCGTCACTGCCGAAGGCCAGCCCCTGAGACAGCGCAGATACTGCTTTTCTGAGGCCTTCTATGCCATGGCAAACGCCGAGTATTATGGTGTCACCGGCGACAGGGAGTGCCTTGAGCGGGCCCGCAGAGCCTATGATCTGTATTGGAATCTGAACCACGGTATGAAGGATCCTACCGGCCTTGGCCCCAAGACGGTGGCAGAGACCCGCAGCGGCAGAGCCTTCGGTATCCCCATGATCTACCTGAATGTGACCTCTGTTATGCAGCGGGTGGATCCTGAGCATGCTGAACTGTATGCTCAGAGGGCTGACGCCTGCGTGGAGGATATTTTCCGCTACCATGTCCATCCGGAACTGAAATGTGTTCTTGAAAACGTGGCAGAGGACGGCGAGGCACGCCTTTACTACACCGATGGCCGCGTGGTGAATCCGGGCCATGATATCGAGGGCGTATGGTTCCTGCTGGAGTATGCGAAGCGCACCGGAAAAACGGAGTATATTGCCAAGGCAGCCCAGATTTTTGACTGGGCTATTGAGGCAGGCTGGGACAAGGAGTACGGCGGACTGCTGTACTTTGTGGATGCCCTTGGCAGGCCGCCTGAGGCCTATGAGCACGACATGAAGCTCTGGTGGCCTCATAATGAGACCCTGATCTCCTCCATCATGCTCTTCCGCGACACCGGAGATGAGAAATATCTGGACTGGTTCTACAAAACGCTGGATTACTGCAAGGAGCACTTTGCCGATAACGAGTACGGTGAGTGGTACGGTTATCTGCGCCGGGACGGCAAGCCCACCGAGCCCGCCTGCAAGGGCTCTACCTTCAAAGGCCCTTTCCATCTGCCCAGAATGCTCAGCATCACGGATCAGGTCATCGGGGAAATCCTTGGTGAAAATGGCTGAGGGCACCGCCATGACAATCAGTGAAGAGAGCGTATCGGAAAAGATAAGCGCAGAATATTATAATTTAACCGCATCCGAAAAAAAGACCGCAGACTATGTAATGGCCCACCAGAAGGAGACCCAGGTCATGTCCATCTCCGAGCTTGCCGGGGCAAGCAAGGTGGCGGAGGCAACGGTATCCCGTTTCTGCCGCCGCTTGGGATACAAGGGCTATAACGCATTCAAACTGGCTCTTGCGAAATCCACTGCCCGCCAGGGAAACCGCGGCGCAAACCCTCTCTCCGGAGAGGTGCAGGACACGGACAGCCTTACCGACTTGTGCCATAAGCTGTACGATGCAGATGTGAGCGCCATGACCCACACCATGGAGCTGATCAAGCCGGAAAATATTGTGGGTGCCGCCGACCTGCTGGAAAATGCAGGGAAGGTGCTGTGTATGGGCCAGGGTGGCTCCATGATCATCGCACAGGAGGCGGCCCACCTGTTTTCCACCGCCAGCGGCAAGTTTTTTGCCGTCAGCGATTCCCATATGCAGGTCATCGCCGCCACCACCATGGATCCGGACGACGTTATCCTGTTTTTCTCCTATTCCGGCGCCACCAGGGATATGGTGGAAACGCTGAACCTTGCCCGGGACCGGAAGGCAAAGACCATCCTGATCACCCGCTTCCCGAAATCTCCGGGAGCCGCCCTTGCCGATGTGGTACTCCAGTGCGGCGCCAACGAAAGCCCGCTGCAGTTGGGCTCCGTTCCGGCGAGAATCGCCCAGATCTATTTGATGGATGTGCTCTTCTCCGAGCTGTGCCGCCGCAATCTGGACCAGTGCCGGCAGAGCCGCAGCAGAATCGCGGACGCTCTGGCGGACAAGCATTTATAACAAATCAGCACCCTGCATTTTGTGCAGGGTGCCGAATTTTTGCAAGAAAAACGCAAATCTGCGCTCTGGATCGATTGGAGTTGTGCCTGCTCTGGGATGGACGGCGATTGATTTTATAGCGAATGCGCTTGCCGGATTTGTTTCTGGTTACCGCTTCAGGCCGTTTTTCGGCTCCGAGATAGCCGCTGTCTCCGTAAACAACTTCTTCCTCTCCGGTCAGAA
>CAZESU010000121.1:0-5399 GCA_964515275.1 uncultured Oscillospiraceae bacterium | reverse complement strand
CAAGTTTGTGGAGCGGGAGATCCGCCGCGTACGGCGCTACGATGCCATCATCATGGACCCGCCCTCCTACGGACGAGGCCCCGGCGGCGAGGTATGGAAGCTGGAGCAGAATCTGTGGCCCTTCGTGTCTTTGTGTGCGGGGGTGCTGTCTGACGATCCTCTTTTTGTGATCATCAATTCCTATACCACCGGGCTTTCCGCCTCGGTGCTGTCCTATGTGACAGAGAGTATATTTACAAAAAAATTCGGCGGCCGCTCCGAGAGTCAGGAGCTGGGCCTGCCGGTGACGGACACGGGACTGGCTCTGCCCTGCGGGGCTACCTGCAGGTGGGAAAGCTGACCGCCGCTGCCAGCGGCAGAAGAAGGCGGGCAGGTTTCTCCGCAGCCGCGCCATTGGCGGGCCGTCGTGAAGCAGGCCCGGGAATGGCAAAAGCGGCAAGGCGGCAGGGATGACCGCCGCTGCCAGTGGCAGAAGAAGGGCAAAGCCCGAACTTGACCCATTACGAAAGGGAGCTTTTGATTGAGTACAGTAATCAGTTGTAAAAATCTGCATTTTACCTATCCCGGAGATGAGACGGAAAGTCTCTGCGGGATAGACCTTGATATAGAAGAGGGCAGCTTCGTGGCAGTGCTGGGGCACAACGGCTCCGGCAAATCCACGCTGGCAAAGCATATGAACGCCATCCTTGTCCCTGATAAGGGCACGGTCACGGTAAACGGTATTGATACCTCCGATGAGGAGCGCATTCTGGACGTGCGCCGCAGCGTGGGCATGGTGTTTCAGAACCCGGACAACCAGATCGTGGCAAACGTGGTGGAGGACGATGTGGCCTTTGCCCCGGAGAATCTGGGCGTTCCTCCGCAGGAGATCCGGCAGCGTGTGGATGCTGCCCTGAAACAGGTGGGCATGTATGAGATGCGCCAGCACGCGCCTCATCTGCTCTCCGGCGGACAGAAACAGAGAGTGGCCATAGCGGGCGTGATCGCCATGCAGCCGAAAATTATCGTGCTGGACGAGCCCACTGCCATGCTGGATCCCATGGGGCGGCAGGAGGTTATCTCCACCGTCACCCGTCTGTGTCGGGAGAAGGGCATGACCGTTGTGCTGATCACCCACCACATGGACGAATGCGTGGGAGCGGACAGGCTGGTTGTCATGTCAAACGGCTACATTGTGGCAGACGGCACACCGGCACAGGTGTTCTCCCAGGTGGAGCTGATGGAACAGGAGGGCCTCACCGTGCCGGAGACCACAAGGCTCATGTTTGATTTGAACCGGGAAGGTTTTGACCTGCCCCTGGATATACTGGATACAGACCGCTGCGCCGACGCGGTGGCTGCCGCCATCAAGGCGGGTTGAGAGAAAGAAAAGGCTAAATTATCGGAGATTGGATGCCATGTCAGAGATCAGAGTGGAGAATCTGAGCCATGTATACAGCTCGGGAACTCCGTTTGAAAGAGTCGCAATAGAGAATATCAACATCACCATACCCCAGGGGGAGCTGGTAGGGCTGATCGGCCATACCGGCTCGGGCAAGTCCACCTTTATCCAGCATCTGAACGGACTGCTGGCTCCCACTACCGGCACGGTTTTTGTAGACGGGAAGGATATCAACACCGACAAATTTTCCCGCCGGGATGTAAAATGGCAGGTGGGTCTGGTGTTTCAGTACCCGGAGTATCAGCTCTTTGAGGAGACGGTATACAAGGATATCGCCTTCGGCCCCAAAAACATGAAGCTCAGCGAGACGGAAGTGGACGAGCGGGTCCGGGAGGCCGCAGGCTTCGTGGGCGTGGATGAGGAGCTGTTTGAGCGCTCCCCGCTGGAGCTGTCCGGCGGCCAGAAGCGCCGCATCGCCATCGCGGGCGTCATCGCCATGCGCCCCGGCGTGCTGATTCTGGACGAGCCCACCGCGGGGCTTGATCCTGCCGGCTGCCGCCAGATTCTGGACAATATCTGCGACTATCGGAAAAAGACCGGTTCCACCGTCATCATCGTCAGCCACAATATGGACGATGCTGCCCGGCTTGCCGACCGCATCGTGGTCTTTGACCACGGCACCATCGCTATGGACGGCACGCCCGAGCGGGTGTTCTCCAGACCGGAGGAGCTGACCGCCATCGGCCTCAACGTGCCCCACGCCGCCGCCATCGCCATGGCGCTGCGAAAGAGGGGCGTGGAGCTGGAGGGTTCCATCTACACCCACGAGCAACTGAAAGCCGCCATCATCAGAGCAAAGGAGGCGGGCAGATGCTGAAAGATATCACGCTGGGTCAGTTTTTCCCCGGCAATACCGTGGTGCACAGACTGGACCCCCGCACAAAGATCCTTATCGTGGTGCTGTATATCGTGGCTCTGTTTCAGGCAAACGGCTGGGTGTCATATGCTGTTCTGGTAGTGGCTACTGCAGCATGCATGTACCTTTCCAATCTGAAACCGAAAAACATCTTCAAGGGCCTGAAGCCCATGCTGTTTATCATCGCGCTGACGGGCCTGCTGAATGTCTTCTATACCGAGGGCACGCCCATCATCCCCGGCTGGATCATCACCTGGGAGGGCATAGAGAGAGCAGTGCAGATGATATTGAGAATCGTTCTGCTGATCTCCGGCACCTTTCTGCTGACCTATACCACAAGCCCCATCGCCCTGACCGACGGGCTGGAGCTGCTTTTGAACCCACTGAAGGCCATCAAGGTGCCCGTGCATGAGATGACCATTATGATGAGTATGGCGCTGCGCTTCATCCCCACCTTGATCGAGGAGACGGACAAAATCATGTCCGCCCAGAAGGCCAGAGGCGCGGATTTTGAGACCGGCAGCCTGATGAGCCGGGCAAAGGCGCTGCTGCCCATTCTGGTGCCGCTGTTTGTCTCCGCCTTCCGCAGGGCGGATGAGCTGGCTGTCGCCATGGAGAGCCGCTGCTACCACGGGGGAGAGGGGCGCACCCGCATGAAGCAGCTGAAGCTGATGGGGATAGACTATGGGGCGCTTATCATCGCCATCGTTTTTCTTGCAGGTATCATTGTGATGAAAAAGTTCGGAATATGAGAAATATTGCGCTGAGACTGAAATACGACGGCAGCCGATACCACGGCTGGCAGGTGCAGAAAAACGACATCACCGTCTGCCAGACCATGGAGGAAGCCCTTGAAAAGGTCTGCGGACATCCGGTGAAGCTGGTGGGCTGCGGGCGCACCGACGCAGGCGTGCACGCCCTGCGTTACTGTGCCAATTTCAAAAGCGACTGCCGCATCCCCCTGGACAGATTGCCGCTGGCCATCAATTCCCGCCTGCCGGGAGACATCGCTGTGACCGATGCCGTGGAGGCCCCGGAGGATTTTAACGCTATCGGGTCATGCATAAAAAAAGAATATATCTATAAAATACACAATAGTAATATCCGCGATCCCTTTCTGGAAAAACGGGTGTGCTTCTATCCCCAGCATCTGGACATGGAGCTGATGCAGGCGGCGGCGAAGGCCTTTGAGGGCACCCACGATTTCAGGGCCGTCAGAAGCGAGGGCACCCAGACAAAGACCACGATCCGCACCGTGTACTGGTGCCGGGCGGAGAAGAAAGGGGAACTGATCACGGTATCCATCTGCGCAAACGGCTTTCTTTACAACATGTGCCGCGCCATGGTGGGCACCATGGTGTATGCCTCCTACGGAAAGCTCCTGCCCGAGGAGATACCCGCCCTTCTGGAAAAGGGCGACCGGCGGCTTACCGGCCCAACCATGCCCCCGCAGGGCCTGTATTTGAATCGCGTCTGGTATGAGGGCAGCGTGGGAGAAATGTTCTTAAGATAAGATAACTTTTACCATGGGCCGCGCTATATATTTGTTCATAAATTTGTGTTATACTAAGGCTTGTTTGAAAAACGTCAACATACCCAAATGGCGGGTCTTTTTCCGCCATAATTTGCCTCGAAATCTTGCTATACACAAAGTATAGCGGCGATTTCTCAGCTTCCTCTGGCGAAAAAATCCCTCGCCCTTGGGCACATTGCCTATTTTTCAAACAAGGCCTAATTCAGTACGTTGATAACCGCGCCGTTTTTACGGCGAATACATACCAAAGGATGATTACATATGAAAATGATCATTAATATTGTGCTTCTGGCAATCATAGCCCTGTGTACCTGGGACGGATATAAGAGAGGACTGGTCGGCGGCGTGGCGGGAATTCTGGCCATCGTCATCGCCCTCTTTGGCGGCAGCCTGCTGTCTTCCGCCTACGCAGGGGAGGTTATCCCGGCGCTGGAGCCCTTTGTGGACGGATATATCGACTCCCAGCAGACCCGGGAGGACATACTGGAGACTCTGGGCTACGGCGACAGCGACAAATCCCTTGACGACATTCTGGCGGAGGACCCCTCCCTTCGATATGATTATGCCTATGAGTGCATGGGCATCCTGGGCTTTTCCGAGAAACGGGCGGAGGAGCTGGCGAATAAGACCGTGGCGCTTGCCGACGAGAACGGCCTTGAAATGGCCGACGCGGTGGTGGGCGTTCTGTGCGACACCATTACCTATGTGGGCGGACTGCTGCTGGCGTTTCTGCTGATTCTGATTTTCCTTGTGGCCGTTGCCAATATCGGCAATTTGTCCTTCCGGCTTCCCAATATGGAGAACCTTGACGAGATCGGCGGCGCGGTGTTGGGCTTCGTGAGAGGCTTTCTCTACTGCGTGCTTTTAAGCTGGCTGCTCAGCTTCTTCGGTCTCGTGATCGGAAAAGAAACCATAGAGAGCACCACCCTTGCAAGATTTTTCCTGTCCTTTGAGTTTATCACCAGAGGACTGATATGACAGATAATACTTCAGGAGGTATCCATGCAGCCTACAATGTGTTCCCGCTGCGGAAAGAACGTAGCGATTGTATTTATAACCAAGATAGAAAACGGACAGACCAAAAACGAAGGTCTGTGCCTTAAGTGCGCCCGGGAGCTGCACATAAAGCCGGTGGACGATGTGATCGATAAAATGGGCATCTCCGATGAGGATCTGGAGAGCCTGTCCGGCGACATGATGAACGCCATGAACGGGGTCGAGGACCTGATGGCCGTGGACGGTGAGGAAGATAACGAAGAGGACGATGGCAAGACCGCCACCTTCCCCTTCCTGAACCGGCTTTTCGGCGGCCCGCCCTCTCCCTCTGCGGGCCAGACCCAGAACAACAATAGCGACGACAGACCCAGAAACGAGCCCAAGGATCCCCCCAAGGGCGGCAAGCGCAAGTTTCTGGACAATTACTGCATCGACCTGACCCAGCGGGCCAGAGAGGGCAAACTGGATGCCATGATCGGCCGAGAGGAGGAACTGGAGCGTGTCATCCAGATTCTGAACCGCCGCCAGAAGAATAACCCCTGCCTGATCGGCGAGCCGGGCGTCGGCAAAAC
>CAZESU010000120.1:0-5457 GCA_964515275.1 uncultured Oscillospiraceae bacterium | reverse complement strand
TTAAAACGGTTAAAAACCGTTTTATAGCGCGAAGCGCGTTAAGTTTTTATGAGACATAAATTGTGCCTGCGGCACAATTTGAGTGTGCACAGCACGCGGGATTCTTGATGAAACTTTTTCATCAAGAATCCGTATCAAAGGTCTTTGATTTCACAGATAATGCCGCCGTTGTCGAATACCGTTACAACAGCCCAGGTGAGTTCGCGGCCCTTGCCGGCGGTGCCTGGGTTCAGAAGCTGAACGCCGGCGATCTCCTCATACAGGGCTCTGTGGGTGTGACCAAACATGGCAATCTTTGCCCCTGCCTCCTGTGCGGCGTACACCAGACGGGACATATCGCCATAATCTACCCCAAAGGTGTGACCATGACAGATATAGGCTTTCACCGGGCCGAGGGGGACAATATCTGCCAGCGGCGCGGTGGGTATCATGTCGCAGTTGCCGCAGACATTGTAGAGCGGGATCTCGGGAAACTCATTTCTCAGTATGGCGGTGTCTCTCTCATAGTCGCCCAGATGGATGATCACATCGGGACGGCAGCGGCGCACAGCCTCAACCATAAGAGCGGTGCAGGAATGTGTGTCAGAAAAAACGGCGGCTTTCATGTGAATTCTCCTATTACTGATTATCATTGGACCCGCTCCTGAATATAATGGAATGAACAGGAGTGTGGTATAGCTATGCAGGATTTTGAGAATATAAGCCGCGAGCTTGAGCGCAGGGGAAAGGCGGATGCGATAAAGAAGCTGGCCTCCTCCCCGGATGGACAGCGCATCAGCGGCATGATCGACCCCCAGGCCGTGGAAAAGGCGGCGCGGGGCGGCGATGCGGAGAGCCTGAAAAACATGCTGGGGAAGATACTTGAGACCCCGGAAGGCAAACGGCTTGCCGAGAATGTAAGAAAAATGATGGAAAACTGAGCTGACAGGGAGGTGAACCGCCGTGAGCGAATTTGAGGACAGGATAAACAGCGTGCTCAACGATCCCGAACAAATGGATAAGATAGCGAACCTCGCCAAATCGCTTATGGGCGGAGAAGCGACCCGGGAAGCACCGTCCGACGAGGGGGGCATGCTCGGAAAAATTGGGGAGCTTGCAAAAGGCCTCATGGGCGGAGATACGCCCGACAAGGGCGGCATGGACATAGATCCGGCGATGCTGGGCAGGATAAGCAGCCTTGTGAGCGCCGGCAGCAAACAGAACAGCGATCAGCGCGCCCTGCTGGAGGCAATGAAGCCCTATATGTCGGAAAAAAGGCGGCAAAAAATGGATAAGGCGCTGAAAATCGCCCAGCTTGCCAGAATAGCCCGCCTTGCCATGGGTGAAATGGGGGGAGGAGATGTATAACCGCTATCAGGGCAACACCGGCAAGGTGGTGCGGGTGCAGGAGGGGACCGAAACAAAGCGGAGCGAGCATAAAAGCAATCCCATGCCTGTCCCCTCAAAAGTACAGCCCCATCCTCAGCCAAGACCCCGGCCCACGTCCGACCCGGTGTCCTCCATAAGCTCGCTTCTGCAAAACAGCCTTGGCGGGCTGGAGACGGACGACATCATCCTTCTCCTGATCCTCTATCTAATGTACCGTGAGAGCGGGGACAGTGATCTGCTCGTCATCATGGGCGCAATGTTTCTTCTTTGAACTGGCATGTCAGAAAAGCCCCGAAAACTTTTCTGACATGTTTTTCTGTTCAGGGCCGGTCAGCCAGGTCATAGACCAGTTTCCCTTCGGCATTTTCATACTGCCGGATCAGATGATCCTCCATCAGACAGTCCAGATGGGCCAGGCCTTCACCCATGGCAAACCATTTCTGACTGTCGGGGAACTTGTCCCAGCTCCTGGCCCGGATATGCCAGGCCATGTGGCCCGATATATCGTAGCCGGTCTGACCGGGACTGTCGCTCACGATCTGCAGGGCCTCGTTGAGCCGGGCGGTATGGTGAGCGATGATCTCATCTATACGTGCCTGCAGATCCAGTTTGCCGTAGCTGCGGTGTCCGGGCAGGACAAGCTCCGGATGGCAGTCTCTCAGCTTTTCCAGACCGTACATATATATGTGCAGGATGTCCCTCCGCTCACAGCGGCAGGTTATGTTGGGCGTGATATCAAACAGCACATGATCGCCGCAGAAGAGGATGCGGTTTTCCTCGTCATAAAGGCACAGGTGACCCAGGGAATGGCCGGGGGTGTGAATGCACTTGAGCCGGTGCCCGCCGTAGCACAGCACCTCGCCGTCCTCCACCAGCCGGAACGGTTCAAAATGCTCCGGCATATAGCGCATGGAAGGGTTGTCGTAAAAAGTGGCCACAATCCGTTCCGGCATGCCCTCATGGGCGTAACGCTCGGGAACTCTGGGCCAGACGCTTCGGTCAAACTCTTTGAGCTCTTTGCGCCCGACAATGATGCGGCAACCCATGTCATAAAGGGCACCCAGATTGCCCGAATGGTCGGAGTGAAAGTGGGTGATGAAAACATCCGTGTTTTTCGGCTCCAGCTGCAGCTCCTTCATGGCATCCAGCAGAATGTTCAGGCAGTCCCGGCGCTTGAAGCCGGTGTCGATCAGCAGGTCGCGCCCGCCGTCCCGGGACTTGATCACATAGCTGTTCAAATATTGCAGGGGGTTATTCGGGAGCTTTATGGGGAAGGTATAGATATTGTCTGTGATATTTACGATCATGTTCTTCCGTGTCCTTTCTCTATCTTGATAATGATATCACAACGGATGAAAAGTTCAACCGATAAATGCCTTGCGGTCAGTGATTTTTCATATTCTGTCGGGGGAATAAATAGAGGTTGCTTTTTCCGTGTCAATAGCGTAGAATAAGCCTGCTGACTGTATTCTCTGAGGTGCATGATGATCTTCAAAAAACTTATCGGAGACCGGGCATTTTACCGCAAGCTGTTTGCCGTAATGACACCGGTGCTTATCCAGAATGTAATTACCAATTTCGTAAGCCTTCTTGATAACGTCATGGTGGGTCAGGTAGGCACGGAGCCCATGTCGGGTGTCGCCATTGTAAACCAGCTTCTGTTTGTTTTTAATCTGTGTATTTTCGGCGGGCTTGCAGGCGCGGGCATATTCACTGCCCAGTATTTCGGCAAAAACGACAACGAGGGCGTGCGCCATACCTTCCGTGCAAAGCTGTACATCGCCATCGGCTCGGCGGTGATCTTTGCGGCGGTGTTTATCCTCTTTGGGGAACAGCTCATCTCTCTGTTTCTTCACCAGGGAGAGGAGAATCTTGACCTGGCGGCGACCTTGAACTACGGCAGGGAATATATGCTTGTCATGCTGTTTGGAATGCCGCCCTTTGCCATGATGCAGGTATATGCCAGCACCCTGCGCGAGACCGGAGAGACACTGCTTCCCATGAAGGCGGGTGTAATCGCGGTTTTCGTCAATCTGGTTTTGAACTATATCCTCATTTTCGGCAAGCTGGGCGCCCCTGCCATGGGTGTTGCAGGCGCGGCGATCGCCACCGTTATTGCAAGATTTACCGAGTGCTTGATCGTCATCGGCTGGACCCACCGGCACAGGGAGAGAAATCCCTTTATCGTGGGGGCGTACAACTCCCTGCGGGTGCCCGCTCAGCTGGTAAAACAGATCGTGGTGCTGGGGATGCCTCTGCTGATAAACGAGGTGCTCTGGGCCGGCGGCATGACCGTGCTGAATCAGTGCTATTCTCTGAGAGGGCTTGAGGTGGTCTCCGCCGTCAATATATCCACCACGGTCTCAAACCTGTTCTTCTGTGCATTCTTCTCCATGGGCACCACCGTGTCCATTGTCATCGGCCAGCTTCTGGGCGCGGGAGAGCTGGAAAGGGCCGTGGACGAGGACAGGAAGCTTATCGCCTTTGCCGTTGCTCTGTGCGTTGTGGTGGGCGTCGTCATGGCGCTGATTGCCCCGCTGGTACCTGAGATTTACAATACCACGCCTTTGGTAAAGCAGCTTGCCGCGGAGCTGCTGTTCGTCAGCGCCGCCATGATGCCGGTAAACGCCTTTACAAACTCCTGCTATTTTACCCTGCGCTCCGGCGGAAAGACGATTATCACTTTCATTTTTGACAGTGCCTTCGTCTGGGTCATCTGTATCCCTACGGCGTTTATCCTGTCCCGATTTACCGGGATCGCCATTTTGCCCATGTACATCATTGTTCAGGCTCTGGATTTGATAAAGTGCGTGGTGGGCTTCTATCTTGTCAAAGAGCGAAAATGGGTCAATAATCTTGTTGCCGAATAAAATTTCCGGCGGGCTTGCCCGCCGGAATTTTCAAGGGGGAAGACACCTGGTCTTCCCCCTTGAAATAATCCAATATGATAAGTCCTTATTAGGCCTTGTTTGAAAAACGTCAACATACCCAAATGGCGGGTCTTTTTCCACCATAATTTGCCTCGAAATCTTGCTATACACAAAGTATAGCGGCGATTTCTCCGCTTCCCCTGGCGAAAAAATCCCTCGCCCTTGGGCACATTGCCTGTTTTTCAAACAAGGCCTGATAGAAATCTCGAAAATCTTTATCGACCTTTCTATCAGATATCAGGATAAAAACTTTTTTAAATTTTGAACAAAGAAAAGAGCCGGTATTTTCGGTAAAACTGCCCTTTGCGAGGAAAATGAAAAAACGTTAAAATAGAAACATATCAAGTAAGAAAAAAGCAAAATCCCGGCAAAATAAACTTTTTCTGAACAAAATGGAGGAAAAATATGAAAAGAGTAAAAGCAGCGTGTCTGTGCCAGACCCTGCACTTTCTCCTTAAGGAGGACCTGGGTCACGATTATGCGGCAAAGCTTGTAAAGCAGGAAGTCCAGCACTACAAGGACGGCCTTGACAGAAGCGGAACCAGGTACAAGATCATGGAGGAGACCGTCCAGCCGGACGACTCCATCATCATCAAGATCAAGAAGCAGTACAACAATTCAAGCGTCGGCGAATATCTTGACTGACAACTGAAAACTGGAGAAAAACCCGGAGAGAAATCTCCGGGTTTTTCAAACCGTAGACAAAGTTATCGGCAATGAATATTCTTGCATGGGGAGATTGTGAAGAGGGGATGGGAGTCCCCTCTTCACGTTCAATCTTGCCTGATTCAGGGGGATTTTTGAATCCCTCTGAATCAGCTTTCAAGGGGAAGACATTTTGTCTTCCCCTTGAAACCCGGAGATTTCTCTCCGGGTTTTTCAAACTGTTACCGGCGTGGACGAGGCGGCCGGCAGGGACATGCTCATCGAGGCGCTGAAGATCTATATTCACGGATCGAACTGCAAAAGGTGGATTATCATAAGGGAACCTGACCGATCGAACGTCCGATACAGAAAAGCAAAAAATAACAATACGGATTCAAATAGTGTAAAAATAGTGTATAAAATTTGTGCATTTTTATACGCGCTGTTTTTGAAAAAAGGCGATAAGGTACAATAAGTTGCGCAAATTGAAAACAGCAAAAGAATAGACAAGGCT
>CAZESU010000119.1:0-5559 GCA_964515275.1 uncultured Oscillospiraceae bacterium | reverse complement strand
GATAGCGGGTTTCCACCTCGTCCGGCAATTCCGCAGCGTAGGGGAAACGGAGGTTCAAATATACTGCCTTGGCAGACTCCAGGTAATACTCCAGGATGGCATCGTCCGGCTCTTCGGGGACTAAAACTTTCATCTTTTCCAACTGCGTCATATTCTGGGCCTCCGTTTCCAGTTAGTTTTTCTTGGCCTTTCCAGACCTTTTTGCTGCCTGCGTTGCCTTGGCCTCCGGCTTCTCCTTGGAAGCCGGAGCTTTTGGCGTTACATCGTCAAGCTTGGTGACGGTCTTGGGCGCATCGCCCTCAAAATGCCTGTGAAGCATCATGGCCGCTCACCGCCTTAACCGGCAGTGCGGTTGACCTTCACGGCGGCAGAGGGCTGATACAGATAGGGTGCAAACAGCTTGGAGCCGACAATGACGGTGGACTGGTTCACGATGTCCCGGTCGGTCTCCACCATGGTGTCCCGCTTCATGTACAGTGCCAGAGCGCCAGGCTTCACAATGTGGAAAGCGCTGTCCTTCACCCGCTCAGACACGATGATCTGCACGCCGTAGGCCATGCCCACGGATCCGTTAATCAGCAGGTTGGCGGCGATTTCAGATGCGGGGACCCAGCTCTTGACATTCAGCAGCTCGGCGTAGAAGTCCGGGTCAACAATCATAGCCTTATTGCCGCCCATATCCTCGCCGTACAGGGCCAGGGCCTTGGGGATGTCATCCACCGTCAGAGCGGCGGCAGGGGTATACACATTCTTGGTGTTGCCCTCCAGAGCGGCCAGCAGCTTGGTGTCCACAGCAGAGGCGATGCCGGTGGTGATCTGTTTCACAACCTCGTTGATCGGGTCGCCGTAGCCAGACAGCACAGCCTCGTCGGTGATCTGATAGCCAGTGCCGATCTTGGTGATCTGTACCTGCTTGGTCTGCTCGGTCAGCTTCTTGATGGGGATGTCCGTGCCCTCCGCAACATCAACCGCATCTCCGCCGTAGTTGAAGTATGGCAGGGTGATGGTGTCGCCGGGGCGGCCCTGGAGGGTATAGTCCAAACGGGCCAGCGGGGCAAAAACGATGTTCGGGGCCAGTTTCTCGGTGATCATCTGGCCGATAACCTGGGGATTAAACAGGTCGGACAGATAGGTGCCGGTAGTGGTATCAACAGTTGCCATTTTTTGTAATCTCCTTTACTCGATTAGTTTTTTATAGGTTTCCGGGAATTTTCTGGCAAATTCCAGGCGCTGCATATAGGTCATGCTCTGGATTTGCTCTTTGGTCGTGGTGGGGGCACCGTCACCGGCGGCAGGTGCGGGAATTTTGGAGTATTCCAGCCTCAGCGCCTTTTCCTTTGCCGCCCATGCCTTGCTGATGGCATCAATGGCCCCGTCTGTGTCCTCGGCTCCGTAGAGGAACCCGGCCACCTGGTCGGCCACGCTCTCGTCACCCACAAAGGATAGAAGCCGCTTGGAAATAGTGGAGGTTGCAGCTTGCTTTTCCAGCTCAGCAAGGCGGGCGTCCCTTGTGGCGTTCACCTCGTCCTGCTCGGCTTTGCGCCGCTCATCCTCGCTCTGCAAGGCACGGGCCTGTTTCTTAAAGTCCGCTGCTTCCTTGCTTGCTTTGTCCGTTGCGGCCTTCTGGCGGGCAAGTTCGGCTTTCAGCCGCTTGATTTCCTCGCTCTCAGTGGAGGGCGTGGTTTCTGCCGCATTGGGGGTAGTCTCTGCGCTCTCAGTGTTTTTGTTGACGGTGTTCTCGTCCATGATGGTTTTCTCCTTTCAAATTTGCGTGATTAGACTGTTTCTCTACAGTTTTGCGAATTTTGTTTAGCGTGCGGCTTCTCTGCCCCACGATTAACTGGCGTACCGCCAGATAAATCCATTGATTTCTTAGTCTGCGCTTATCACAGGCAGCCCGCTTCCTCCCACGCCTTGTAGATCTTCTGGCCTTGAATGGCAATCCAGTCCACCATTTCTTCATTTTCCGCCCAGCTGCCAAAATATGATGTAGCGTTTGCGGATAGACCGCTCTCGTTCAAGAACGCATGGACGATTTCGTGCCGCAGATGGCGTTTTTGGGATTGGTCGATTGCCTCTTTCGTTTCCAGATTAAGATCAGGGTGAGTGGACAGGTCGCAGCACACGATTTCGTGTGTTGTCACGGCACAGTACGCTCCTGCGCACTCGTCCGTGAATCGCTTGTCCTCGCCGTACTTTTTGACGGTGATGGTGTACTCTGTTCCGAGTATGTTGACGGTTTTCATTCGCCCTCCGTTAATCCGCTCTGGTCAGCCAGCACCTGCAACCGGGATGTGGCTTGCTTGGCACCTTGTCAATCTGATATATCTTCCCATCCAGTTCCCGGCACTCCATACAGGTGCGCTCATCGCCCACAGCAACCCACTTCACCTTGCGCACGCCGCTGTCTTTCAGCGCTTTCAAGTTCGCCTGATACTCCACATTGTCGCACTCCCAGGCGGTCATGCGGTGCCAATAGGTCAGACCCTTCTTGAACTCGTTGGCCTTGTTTTTGGAGGCGTTCACGCCCTCGGCCATTCGATCTCGTTTCCGCTCCACTTCATGGAGGTACACATACAGCAGAACGGGGTCGTACCCTTTCAGCAGCTCGTCCAGCCATTTCTTTCCCGGCGCTTTGCTCCCATGTGGGATTGCGCCCTTGTAGGCTAATTCCGCCAGTTGCAGGAACGCTTTCTCGTTGTCCTTCTCCAAATCGGCGTACAGGTCGTTCACAATGGAGATAACATTCAGTTCGTCAAAGCCCAGCAAAGCGGCCTTTTTTCTCGCTTTTTCAAACTTTTTTACCGCCCGTTTGCGGAGCAGGGCGATAATGTGGTCGGCCTGTTCGTAAGGCTCACTCATCTTCGGCCTCGGCGTTATCATCATCGGCGGTATCGGTATGAGCCGTAGTAGCCGCCTTTAATTCGGCTTCCAACTGTTCGTTCAGCTTGTGCTCGGCATCTTCCTCCGCCTTGTCGCAGGCCATAGCAAAACTCTCCGGGTCGGTCACAAGACTGGTAATGGTTGCCGCTTGCAGTGTAGGCACTCCGGCTCCCTTCAAGGTGGTGTAACTCTGGGTCTTGGTCAGCATATCCTCATAGCCCCGGAGCGGGAATTTCTGCTCCACTTGGCTGATTTTCAGGTCAAAGGCGTTGGAATCCCGGCAAATCTTGAACACGATTTTCAGCATTTCCGTCTCCGCCGCTTTCCACTGCGCTTCCGTCTCGGCTACTCTGGCATTGGTGGAGTACAGGCCGTTCTTCATGTAGACTGCGCCGTTGTTGGAGCTGTCCCCCGTGTTGGCATCGCCCTGGGACGGCATACCCACAATTTCAAGAACCGTCTGCCACATATCGTCCATAAGCGTCTGCGTTTGGCTCTGGTCAAGCTGCTCATTCAGATAGTAAACTCTGGAGGTTAGCCCGTCCCGGCTGGTGATTTTAATAGCTCCCTGCTGCCGCAGGACGGTAAACTGCTCATCGGAAATATCGGCGTTCTCAAAGACCATCAGCGCCTGGACAAACTGCTCAATGCCGTCCAGTCGGTTGCTCTCTGCCGTGTTGATAGCGTCCAGCATACTGATAACCGGCTCAAACGCCCCCATCCGCAAGGCGTTACATGGATATTCAATGATGGGAACCATGCCGAAGTTATGGGTCACAATGTCTGTAATTTCGCCCACACCCAGCATGGAGCCGGTGATGAAGAAAGTCTGATTTGCTGTGTAGACGGTGTACTTAACTTCGCTCTCCCCGGTGAACACATAATTCACGCCAGCCAGCACCCGCCGGGTCACATCGTTGGCCCGGATTACAAAGGTACAAGCCGGGTCAAGCGTGTAAATCTCAAACGGTGCTTCATCGTCTAATTCGCCAGCCATATATGCCTCGGCCTTGTCCCGCAGGATAAGCCGGTAGCCCACACCGCAGGTAAACATCCAGTAGGCCAAGTCCATATCTTTTGTGGGCTTGCCCTCGGTGAGCATGAAACTGTTTAATTGTTCGATTTTGGGCGGTACGCTTTCGTCCGCTCCCCGGCTCACATATTGCAGTGGCTCCCCGATAAAGTTTGCCGTCTTGAATGTGACGATCTGATTGGCCAGGTTCAGCACAATGCGGTTGCAGATTTCCGGGCGCACATCCTTCACCCGGTATAAAATGGGCTGGTCGCCCCGGAGATACTTGTGTAAATATAAAATTTCCTCCCGGTTGGCCTGATGGGTTGGCAGCGCATCCTGCAATACTTTCTGCACATTGGCAGCGGTGATTTCCCGCTCGTTGGTGAAGATTTCCCTGCGACCAAAGAACATCCTCCGCACAGCGGCAGAAGAAGCTGTACTCTGTGTCTTGCCCGTCAACTGAAATTCCTCGCCGTCCGTGTTTGTCTTGACCTCCGGCATTTCTCCACCTCATTCCAGAAAATTTGCAACAAAAAAAGGGCCAACTACCGATTTCTCGGTAATTGACCCCAGTGGTCCTCTATTCCCGTACCCGCTGTACGGGCGCACAGTTATTCGTTTTTGGCGTCAGCCGCTCCGATCTGACCTCGAAGATGGCCCACTCGCCACCCGGCTTTAGCCGGACTTCCACATGATATGTTCCGCCCTTATTCGCTGCCTTTTCGATTGCCTCTATCTCCTTTTGAGATAGATGAACCAATATAGCACCGCCTTTATGCTTTTTATACACTATATATTGTATCAGAAAAAGCAGATTATGTCAAGTGGTTTGGGTGGGATTATTGTGTGGAAAATCCGCTTAAGTCCAGGGTTATGACATCGCTGGATTCGATCTCCTTGAATGTTTCGTTATCCTTCACGGATAGCTTGAACTCCACTTTGTCAATGTCCGCAAGTGTGCTTTCGCAAAAGACGATAAACGAGCCGTCCGCTTTCTTCCCGGCCGCCGCAACAATAGGCATTGCGGTGCCTGTGGCGCAAGCCAAATCGTCCACATAAACATCCGCCAAAAGATATACCTGCTCTACATCGCCTGTATTTTCAATCAAGAGGTTTATATAGAAGCAACCGGTCACGCCGGGAGCTTCAAAGCACTTCTGATAGGTCGCAGTCGCATTTTTCCCCTCAAAAACGACTTGCTCCTGAGTGCCAGACTTTGTATCGCTCTCTTTGGGCTGCGTTGTTGTGGCTGGCTCAATGTCGGAAAGAGTTGATTTCAGAACGAAAATACAGGCAAAAACAGCCGCCACGATTATCAACACGCAAACGCTCAACGCTACCTGATGCTGTTTTGCCCCGCAATGTGGGCAGACCTTTGCTGATTTTGCGATTTGTTGCCCACACGCCTTGCACATCACCAACTTCGCCATATTCCAATTCCCCCTTCTGGAGCAAAGCACCATATATCCGTAATATACCATACCGAACTCAGATTTTCAACAAAAAGTTTTCAAAGCTGGTCAGAACGGGCGGCGGAATACTTCGACCTTACCCGCGCGGGATGCAAGCATGTCCACCGCGATTGCAAGGCTGTCCACTGCGCCACCCACGCCGAAGCATCCGTAAAGGATTTCGCTAGCATAAAATAGCCGCACTCCGTG
>CAZESU010000118.1:0-5643 GCA_964515275.1 uncultured Oscillospiraceae bacterium | reverse complement strand
CGATTTCTTGCGCCCTTTTGAAATCTGTGCTGGACCCGTACTTACTTTCACACTATTTTCTCCTTATCTCAGTAATCTGTCACAGCGTCTTTCAGCCAGGGAGAATTCTGATCCTTATTGGAGAGCACCGGATTTTCCACACCCCAGTCGATGTTCAGCTCCGGGTCATTCCATCGGATGCCGCCGTCTGCTTCCGGGGCGTAAAAATTGTCCGCCTTGTAGAGAAATTCCACATCGTCCGTCAGTGTGACAAAGCCATGGCCGAAACGGCGGGGAATGAGCAGCTGTTTTTTGTTCTCAGCCGAAAGCACCACTGCCACCCACTTTTTATAGGTAGGGCTTTCCGGGCGCAGATCCACCGCCACGTCCAGAACAGCGCCTTTTACGCAGCGCACCAGCTTTGCCTGAGACATCTCTCCCCGCTGGAAGTGGATGCCGCGCAACGTGCCTTTGACGGTTGAGGAGGAATGATTGTCCTGAACAAAATTATAGTACAGGCCGGCCTCCTCAAAGCTGCGCTTTGACCAGCTTTCCATAAAAAAACCTCTGTGGTCGCCGAATACTGCCGACTCCACAATGACAACACCATCTATAGGGGTCTTTGTAGATTTCATTGCTGTTTCCTCGTTAATATATGTATTTGCCCTCAGCCACGTTCATCAGGTGCATGCTATAGGGGGATTTTCCGTAGGCCTTTGCCGCCTCCAGAAGCACTTCCCTGCTGATCCAGCCCTTGTTGTATGCGATCTCTTCCAGGGCAGCGATCTGAATCCCCTCCCGGGATTCCACCACGCGGACAAACTCCGTGGCCTCGGCTAGGGAATCCATGGTGCCGGTATCCAGCCATGCGTAGCCCCGTCCCAAGGTCACCACATTCAGCTTGTCCTCTTCCAGATAGATGCGGTTCAGATCGGTGATCTCCAGCTCTCCTCTGGCGGAGGGTTTCAGATTTCTGGCTCTTTCGCAGACCTTATGATCATAAAAGTAAAGGCCCGTCACCGCGTAGTTGGACTTGGGCTGTTTGGGCTTTTCCTCAATGGAGACCGCCTTGCCGGAGGCGTCAAACTCCACAACACCGAAGCGCTCCGGATCCTCCACATAGTAGCCGAACACGGTGGCACCCTCCTCCTGCTCTGCCGCCTTGCGCAGATGCTGGCTGAGCCCCGCTCCGTAGAAAATATTATCTCCCAGAATCATTGCCGCGCGATCATCCCCAACAAACTCTTCCCCCAGGATAAAGGCCTGGGCAAGGCCGTCCGGAGAGGGCTGTTCCTTATAGGAAAGGGTAATGCCGTACTGGCTTCCGTCCCCCAGAAGTCTTTCGAAATTCGGCAGGTCGGCGGGGGTTGAGATAATCAGAATATCGCGGATGCCTGCCAGCATAAGCGTGGAAAGCGGGTAGAACACCATCGGCTTGTCGTAAATCGGCAGCAGCTGTTTGGATGTAACTTTCGTCAGCGGATACAGGCGGGTTCCGCTTCCCCCGGCCAAAACAATTCCTTTCATTTTTGCCTCCTGATTTTTTGAAGTGTATCACAGGTCAAAATCGGTGTCAACAAAGGGGGCCTCGATGAGACGGTACAGCTTTTCCCTTCTTTTTTGATTGATATTCTCCGTATGAAAGCAGTCTTTATTTGCTTTTTTGTAATTTATCATGGCCTTTGCTACAGACTCCGGTGTCTTGCTGCACAATGTGCCATATTCGCAAATATTCACCATCTCGTCGCTGGCGTTCACTGTAGTGATAATATCTTTTCCCAGCACCAGCGCCTCATAAAACACCACGGGAAAGCCCTCATAATCGGAGGTCAGCACCAGACAGTCTGCCCTGGCAAGAAATTTGTAGGGATTATTCTGCGACCCCACCATGTCCACATGGTCTGCAATGCCAAGTTCCTTTATCATCCTTTCACAGAGCTCCCGGTCAGGCCCGTCGCCGATGATCAAAAGGCGCACATTACGCCGCGCGTTTAGGGTCAGGGCCATGGCTTTGAGCAGGCGGGAAAGGCGCTTCTGGGACTCGCTCAGCCTGCCTACAAAGGCAAATACCGTCTCGCCCGGTGCCGGCGCAAAGCTGCAGTTCTCGGCGGCAAGCTGCCTGATTTCGGCAGACGGGATCAGATTGTTGATCACGCAGGTTTTTTCCTTCGCTTCCGGAATCCGGGAACAAAAGCTGTCCCGGCTCTCGTTGGAGACAAATACAATTTTACGAAACTGTTCTGCCCGGAGTAGCCGGAAAAAATCCAGAAATGCTTCGGTCTCCGGATAGATATCAGCATAATTGTTGTGCACATAGAGACAGCAGTTTTCTGATGCTGCCTGGGCAAGCCGGCTGCCGATCACCGAATAGGTACAATAGGAGCAGGCGAAATCGTATCGATTGCGGTTTTTCAAGGTCCAAAGCGTCCGCTTTGTAAAATTCCGCGCCTTTCGCAGCAGCGGGAAACGGCAGGTGCTGAGCCGGTATTCCCGGACCGTCACCCGTTTATCCAGCTGTTCCAAAAATGCACCGCGGGTCTCTTCCAGCACCAGCGTTACCCGAAACCGGCCAAAATCTAAGCTGTTGAGCAGGGTCAGCAGCGCTTTTTCAACGCCGCCGATCTCCATGTTTTTGGCAAAAAAAATAAGATTTTTCATTTCCCAGCAGGATCTCAGGGAGATGTTCTTGGCACTTATCATGTCTTTGTCAATTTATGCCTCCTGTCTCAGATATAATAGACGAACTTGTCCTGGTTTTTCTTGAAAATTAGAGCGCCTGCCAAAAAGACGACCGCCACCGATAGGAAGCAGACAGCAAACTGCCCCAACGCGGGGCTTGCGTCCCGGAAAATAATTGACCCGCAGGAAAACCGGAAGGCCGGTTGGAAGCCACGCTGAAATAGTTAAAATGTCATGCCGGTCAGCAGGTAAACAAGATCGTTTACGCCCGGTACTGACAGCCTGAGCACATGATTACGGATATACTGCATTTTCCTCCATACGACCAAAAACAGGGGTTTGCCAGGCGGCGCATTTTCCCTTTTATGTATATTTGTAACACATACACATAAGGTTTCTTCATCATCGTTTTCTCCCGCATCCTATTCTGCGATCTGACAGGTTCCGATTCTTTGTGCCTGTCTTTTCCCCGCTTCCGGATTCTGCAGCAGCAGGACAGAAAACACGATCCGCAAAACATTTACAAAAGGATTCTCTTTCAACCAAGGCATAGGAAGAATCAGTATGAAAGAATATCAACAATCGCTTTTGCCTTCATACGCCAATCATTTTCCCGGGCTTCTTTATCCAGCAGGGCGGTATATTTTTCATCATCCCGAAGGCTCATGGCTTTTTCAAGCAGGGAGAGGAACTCCTCATGGTCGTGGCCTATAAGGACGGACTTATATTTCCAACATTCGTTCATGTCGGTTGTGACGATAGGCTTGTGCAGGGCCATATACTCGAAAATCTTTACCGGACTTGTAGAGCGGGTAATGTCGTTGATCCGGAAGGGGATCATCAGGATATCGGCTTTGGCGGCATAATTTTTCAGCACCTTATAGTCTCTTGGCCCCAGAAAGTATATGTTTTCCTCCCCATTCAGGTTCTGATCAAAGGACTCATCGTATTTGATGCCAAACAGCACCACGCTGTATTTTCCGGTTCCCGCAATCTTTTTCACCAAATCATAGTCGAACCACTTGGCAAGAGCGCCGTAATAACAGACAATGGGTTTGCCCTTATTCAAAATAGACTGAAACTCCGGCTCAAAAACATAGTCCGTATCCAAGTGACGGAAAAATTCATAGTCTACGCCATTAGAGGAGAATACTAAGTTTTCTTCTCCCCGATGAGCAATAACATCCTGTCTCAGAAGCTCCGCCGTAACGACCACATATACATTTTTATGGCACATTACATAGTCATACTTGTCGGAAATGTTCTTAGGGAGCGTCCTTGTACCGGCAAGCTCCGGACTGATATGGTCAATATACTCATAGATAAAACCAAAGCCGGATTGAATATAATTTTCTATATTTTCCACGGACAACTTCCAGTCCGTGGAATAGAGCTGGACAAATTTGGGCTTGTCAAGGGCCTTTAGCTCCTGCATCAGGAGCCGGTTCAGAGCCAGATTGTTGAAGTTAAACAGGTAGAGATTGTCCTCATGCTTTGCAAAGGTCTTGATCCGGTCTGTCATGGTTGTGACTTCGTACAGAACCAGACAGCGGTTTTTGGTCAAATTGCAGGCTATATGCTGAGGGCGCTGAAACAGCGGCACATGGTAGCCGAGGCTGCTGCGCCAAAGTACCACCCGGTCATAGTCACAGGAGGACAAAAGCTCCCGAAGCTCCCGCCGGTATTTCCCGGGAGCAAAAAGGACGGCAAAGCTTACCTTATCGATATAGTTTGCTACAATGTAGGCATAGAGCTTTTTGCAAAAGCCGATAAAGCCGTACTTTCGATATACATTTACAAGCTTGGAGATTTTCTCTTTCATGCTTATATCCTGTCTTTGAATTTCTCAATCATAGCGTCGGTGATGCGCTCGCTGGCATGACCGTCGCCATAGGGGTTGGAGGCCTGGCTCATGCGTTCATACTCGTCTTTGTCCGTAAGCAGACGGCAGGTTTCCTGATAAATTTTCTCCTCATTGGTGCCTACAAGCTTCAGCGTACCGGCCTGAATCCCTTCCGGGCGTTCTGTGGTATCTCGCAAAACCAGAACAGGCTTGCCCAGAGAGGGGGCTTCCTCCTGAATCCCGCCGCTGTCGCTGAGAATAAGGAAGGATCGGTTCTGAAAGTTGTGAAAATCGAAAACCTCCAACGGTTCGATTAGACGAATCCTGTCACAACCGGCGAAGATCTCGTTTGCTATCTCCCGTACCGCTGGATTCAAATGAATGGGGTAGAGGACTTTCACATCGGGAAAGGCATCCACGATACGGCGGATGCCCCGGAAAATGCTGCGCATGGGATCCCCCAGATTCTCACGCCGGTGGGCAGTGACAAGAAGGAGACGGTCATTTTCTCCGATCCAGGCAAGCTCCGGATGGGTAAAGTCCGCCTTTACCGTGGTGGCCATGGCATCTATGGCGGTATTGCCGGTGACATAGATCTTTTCCGCCCCCACATTTTCCCGCAGTAAATTGTTCCGGCTAACCTCTGTGGGAGCAAAGAGCATATCCGCCAGCCTGTCTACCATCTGACGGTTCATTTCCTCCGGATAGGGGCTGTATTTGTTGTCGGTACGAAGCCCGGCCTCCACATGGCCGATCGCCGTATGATTGTAAAAGGCGGCCAGTGCCCCGGCAAAGGTGGTGGTCGTGTCCCCGTGGACGAGAACAATGTCCGGACAGACTTCCCGGACTACCCCCTCCAGTCCACGCAGAGCGGCGGTGGTAATGTCCGCAAATGAAAATCGCACATGTGCAGGTTTTCCTTGTGCGTCATGCGCATTTCCATAATAACCATTCTGTTGACAATCCGATAGGCGCCAAAAGGGCGCAACTATCTATATTTACAATATTATACCCATTCCGGCCCTCGGAGTCAATAACCAAATCGTGTTTTTCCAGAGATTTTCGGGGCAAATTTTGGCGTAAGGGCGCAGAAAACCAACCCTCCCGGATTCCAGTTTTTGACATCTCCCCGGAGGGCACAA
>CAZESU010000117.1:0-5669 GCA_964515275.1 uncultured Oscillospiraceae bacterium | reverse complement strand
AGCTTCCGGAGGGTCTTCCCTCCGGGAGCAAAGGTGTTGACAAGACCGCAATATGTGGTATAATATCAACATTTGCAGATATTATATTGGATTTCCAGTCGTTTTGCTCGCCCCTTATGGGGCAACCGCAAAACATAACAGATTATACCACGCCACAAGCACTTTAAGCTGATACGGGATATTGGCAAGAGCGGAATTGAATAAGGCGCAGCTGCGGCTGTGTCTGTTTCCATGTGTCTTGCCATGCCCCGGCAAGGCATTTTGCTTTATGTGAGGAAATACGATGATCGAGCTTAAAAAAGTACGCAAACTGGATATGGGCGAGGCTTTGAAGGGACTTCTGCTTTCCTTTGAGGGCTCCGCATCCGCATTTGATAAGGAAAGATATATCGCATTTCCCGGTTTTTGTGATGTGCATGTGCACTTCAGAGAGCCGGGATTTTCTTATAAAGAGACCATAAAGACTGGCTGTGCGGCGGCGGCAAGGGGCGGCTATACCGCCGTTTGTACCATGCCGAACCTGTCCCCGGTGCCGGATAGCGTGGAAAATCTGAGGGTTCAGACTGAACGTATCCAAAAGGACGCCTTTATCGATGTGCTGCCCTATGCCGCCATCACCATCGCGGAAAAAGGGGAGCACCTTTCGGATATGGAGGCGCTGGCCCCCGATATCATCGCCTTTTCCGATGACGGGCACGGCGTGCAGAGTGATGAGATGATGCGCGCCGCCATGCTCCGGGCAAAGGCTCTGGGAAAAATGATCGTAGCCCACTGCGAGGATAACAGCCTGCTTCACGGCGGCTATATCCATGACGGGGTATATGCCCGCACCCACGGGCACCGGGGTATCTGCTCAAAGAGTGAGTATGCCCAGATCGAGCGGGATTTGAAGCTGGTGAAGGAGACAGGTTGCGCCTATCATGTGTGCCATATCTCCACCAAAGAGAGCGTGGAGCTGATCCGCCGGGCAAAGGCGGAGGGCCTTGACGTAAGCTGTGAGACCGCGCCCCACTATCTGACGCTGGATGAGAACGACCTGCAGGAGGACGGACGCTTTAAAATGAACCCGCCCATCCGCAGTGCGGAGGACAGGCAGGCGCTGATTGAGGGCATCAAAGACGGCACCATCGATATCATTGCCACCGACCACGCCCCCCACTCGGCGGAGGAGAAGTCACGGGGCTTGGAAAAGAGCGCCTTCGGCGTGGTAGGGCTGGAGACGGCTTTCCCTGTCTTATATACAAGGCTTGTGAAAACCGGGGAGATCAGCCTTACAAAACTGGTGGAGCTTCTCAGTATCCGCCCAAGAGAGAGATTCCATATCCCTCTGGGCAACGACTTCTGCCTGTGGGATCTGGATGAGAGCTACCCCGTCCAGCCGGAGAAGTTTGCCTCCATGGGCAGGGCAACCCCCTTTGCAGGTATGGAGGTCTATGGGCGCTGTGTTCTGACGGTCCACGGCGGCAAGGCAGTATATTTTGACAATGAGGTGCGAAATGAAACAGGGAATTTTCCGCATGATTGAAAACCGACCCCTGACAAAAGACGTGATGCGTATGCGTCTTCAGGGGGATGCCTCGGCGGTAACAAGGCCGGGACAGTTTATTGACATCAAAATCGACGGGCTTTTCCTGCGCCGCCCCATCTCTGTGTGCGACCGGGAAAACGATGTCATTACCATTGTCTATAAGGTGGTGGGCAAGGGAACGGAGCGACTTGCCACCATGGAAAGCGGCAGTCTGGATGTGCTGACCGGGCTTGGAAACGGCTTTGATACTTCCCGTTCCGGGCAGCGCCCTCTGCTGATCGCCGGAGGCCTTGGCTTTACGCCTCTGTACACGTTGGCAAAGACCCTGATCAAAAAGGGGAAACATCCCTCTGTGATCCTGGGCTTCAACTCGGCGGATGAAGTGATCTATGAGCAGGAATTCAAAGACCTGGGAGCAGAAGTGACGGTCTGCACCGCCGACGGCAGCTATGGTGTTCACGGCTTTGTGACCGATGCCATGAAGGGTCGGGAGTACTCCTATTTTTACACCTGCGGCCCGGACACCATGTACAGGCCGGTGTACGACCAATCTGTAAGCTCCGGGGAGTTCAGCTTTGAGCAGCGGATGGGCTGTGGCTTCGGCGCCTGTATGGGCTGCTCCTGCGAGACCCTGTACGGCGCAAAGCGCATCTGCAAAGACGGCCCAGTACTGAGAAAAGAGGAAATCAAATGGCAGACATGAAAGTAGAGCTCTGCGGTATCGAACTGGATAACCCGGTTATCCCTGCCAGCGGTACCTTCGGCTACGGCTATGAGTACGCAGAGCTATATGACATCAATATCCTGGGCACTTTTTCCTTCAAGGGCACCACAAGGGAGCCCCGTTTCGGAAATCCCACGCCCCGCATCGCCGAGTGTACGGCAGGGCTGATCAATGCTGTGGGGCTTCAGAATCCCGGCGTGGATAAGGTAATGGAAGAGGAACTTCCCAGGCTACAAAAATGCTTTCACAAAAAGGTGATCGCCAACGTCAGCGGCTTTTCCGTGGAGGATTACGCATACAGCTGTGAAAAGCTGGATCAATGCCCTCAGGTGGGCTGGCTTGAGGTGAATATCAGCTGCCCCAATGTCCATGGCGGCGGTATGAGCTTCGGCACCTCACCGGAGATGGCGGCGCAGGTCACAAGGGCGGTAAAAGCTGTCACCACAAAGCCGGTGTTCATAAAGCTGACGCCCAATGTGACGGATATCGTCTCCATCGCCAAAGCCTGCGAGGGGGCAGGGGCCGACGGTATCAGCCTCATTAATACCCTTCTGGGCATGCGGATCGACCTGAATACCAGAAAGCCGGTGATCGCAAACCGCATGGGCGGCTTTTCCGGCAGCGCGGTGTTCCCGGTGGCTCTGCGGATGGTCAATCAGGTGGCGCAGGCGGTGAAGCTGCCCATCATGGGCGTGGGCGGCGTCTCCAGCGCGGAGAATGTGATCGAAATGATGCTGGCGGGAGCCACGGCAGTGCAGGTGGGCGCGGCAAATCTGGTGCAGCCCTGTGCCTGCCGGGATATTATCAACGAGCTTCCCGCCGTTATGGAGAAATACAATATCCCTTCACTCAGAGAAATAATAGGAGGAGCAAACAATGGGTAAAGACGTAATTGTGGCCTGCGATTTCAGCAGCGCCCGGCAGGTGTTTGACTTTCTGGACAGGTTTACGGACAAAAAGCCGTTTGTAAAGATCGGCATGGAGCTTTTCTATGCGGAAGGCCCGGAGATCGTCCGCCAGATCAAGGCCCGGGGACATCAGATTTTTCTGGATCTGAAGCTGCACGACATACCGAACACCGTAAAAAAGGCCATGGCGGTTTTGTCTGGCCTGGATGTGGATATGTGCAATATCCACGCCGCCGGCACATCCAACATGATGAAGGCGGCTCTGGAGGGGCTGACCCGGGCAGACGGCAGCAGACCCCTGCTCATTGCCGTCACCCAGCTCACCTCCACCGATGAGGAGAGCATGAAAAACGAGCTGCTCATTGACCGACCCATCGATCAGGTGGTTATGCATTATGCCAAAAACGCCATGGCCTCCGGGCTTGACGGTGTGGTCTGCTCTCCGCTGGAGTCCGGCAAGGTGCATGAGGTGTGCGGCGCAGGCTTTGTGACCGTCACCCCCGGCGTCCGCTTTGCCGACGGGGATGTGGGCGACCAGAAGCGTGTCACCACCCCGGCAAAGGCAAAGGAGCTGGGCTCCGATTATATCGTAGTTGGCAGACCCATTACCGCCGCGGCGGACCCTGTTGCGGCATATAACAGATGTGTGGAGGAATTTGTAGGATGACGGAGAAAAAGATTGCAAAGGACCTGCTGAAAATTCAGGCTGTGTTTTTCCGCCCGGACGAGCCCTTTACCTGGGCCAGCGGCATCAAGAGCCCCGTATACTGCGATAACCGCCTGACCCTCACCGCCCCGAAAGTCCGGCTGGATGTGGAAAACGGCCTTGCGGAGCTGATAAAGACCTATTACCCCGAGGCCGAGGTGCTGATGGGCACCTCTACCGCCGGTATTGCCCACGCGGCAATCACCGCCCATCTTCTGAACATGCCCATGGGCTATGTGCGTTCCGGCGCAAAAGATCACGGCCGTCAGAATCAGATCGAGGGCAGGCTGGAAAAGGGCCAGAAGGTGGTCGTGGTGGAGGATCTGATCTCCACCGGCGGCAGCGTGATCGAGGTGGTAAATGTCCTGCGGGAAGCCGGGGCGGAGGTTCTTGGCGTTGTCAGCATCTTCACCTACGGCATGAAGAAGGGACTGGAGCGTTTGGCAGAAGCCAAGGTGAAAAATATCTCCCTGACGAATTTTGACGTGATTGCCGAGGCCGCCGCAGAGGAGGGCTATATAAAGCCACAGGATGTGGAGCGCCTGATCGCCTTTAGAAACAATCCCTCCGATGAAGGCTGGATCAAGAAATGAGAAACCTGATCGACATCCTTGACCTGTCCATTGCGGAGATTCAGGGCCTGATGAACACGGCAAACGACATTATCGCAAACCCGGGCGCATATTCTGAAAAATGCCAGGGCAAGAAGCTGGCGACCCTGTTTTTCGAACCCTCCACCCGTACCCGCCTGAGCTTTGAGGCCGCCATGTACGAGCTTGGCGGCAACGTTCTGGGCTTTTCCGAGGCGGCAAGCTCCTCCAGCTCAAAAGGGGAGAGCGTTGCCGATACCGCGAAGATTGTCAGCTGCTATGCGGATATTATTGCCATGCGCCACCCCAAGGAGGGGGCACCCTATGTGGCCTCTCTCAACGCCTCCATTCCTGTCATCAATGCGGGCGACGGCGGACACAACCACCCTACCCAGACCCTTGCGGACCTGCTGACCATTTACCGGGAAAAGGGCAGGCTCCATGATCTGACCATCGGTCTCTGCGGCGATCTGAAATACGGGCGCACCGTCCACTCTTTGCTGGAGGCCATGTCCCGCTATACGGGAATAAAAGTCGTTCTCATCTCTCCCGAGGAACTGAAGCTGCCGGGCTATGTGAAAAGGGGAGTGCTGGAGGAAAACGGCGTTGTCTATGTGGAGACGGCAAGCCTTGAGGACGCTATCCCGGAGCTGGATATATTGTACATGACCCGCATTCAGCGGGAGCGTTTTCCCAGCGAGGAGGAGTATTTCCACCTGAAAGACAGCTATATTCTGACCCCGGAAAAGCTCCGAAGCGCAAAGAGCGGCATGTGCATTCTGCACCCGCTGCCCAGAGTGAACGAAATCAGCATCGCTGTGGACAGCGACCCCAGAGCCTGCTATTTCAAACAGGCGCTTTACGGCAAATATATGCGCATGGCCCTGATCCTGAAGCTGCTGGAAGATGCACACAAGCCCTGCACACAGGAAAAAGATGACGGAGTGTATCTGAGAAACGTCATCAAGTGCAGAAACTCCCGCTGCATCACCACCACCGAGCAGGAGTTGGACCATGTGTTCAAGCTGGTGAACCGGGAGCATAACCTGTACCGCTGTATCTACTGCGAGACCAAGGAAAAATATCAGGGATAAAGCCCGCGTTCCGTACAGTGAATAAGGAAGAGAAAAAGAAGAAGCATATCGGAAAGATATGCTTCTTCTTTGCTATATCAGGTCTCAAAGCCCACCAGAAAGCCGCCCTCCTCGGCGTA
>CAZESU010000116.1:0-5897 GCA_964515275.1 uncultured Oscillospiraceae bacterium | reverse complement strand
GCCGGCAACATCCTTGACAGACAGCGCGGAACCAATATCCACCCGGGTACCAATGTTGGTAAGGGTAAGGACGACACGTTGTTCGCCCTCGTTGACGGCACAGTGAAGTTCGAGCGCATGGGCAAGGATCGCAAGAAGGTCTCTGTTTACGAAGAAATCGCTCAGTAAATGTTGACGAAAGACCGGACATATTTTGTCCGGTCTTTTATTTTCCGAAAATGAAGGGGAGGCAGAAATGGCATCTTCTTTTGTAGATAAAGCAAGAATAACCATCAAAGCCGGCAATGGCGGTGACGGTGCAGTAGCTTTCCACAGAGAAAAATACGTCGCAGCAGGCGGCCCCGACGGGGGAGATGGCGGTCGCGGCGGAAATATTGTTTTTGTAGTTGACGACAATATGTCCACTTTGATGGATTTTCGATATAAGCGCAAATATGTTGCGGGCAACGGTATGCCGGGACAAGGCAAACGCTGCTACGGCAAAGATGGGGAGACCCTTTATATAAAGGTGCCCAGAGGGACCATAGTGCGCGATACCGAGACCGGTGCAATTATGCACGACATGTCCACCGGGGAAAACTGGATTGCAGCAAAGGGTGGCCGCGGCGGATGGGGCAATATGCATTTTGCCACTCCAACAAGGCAGGTGCCTCGTTTTGCAAAGCCTGGTCTTCCCGGAGAGAGCCATGATATCACCCTTGAGCTTAAGCTGCTGGCGGACGTGGGTCTGGTTGGCTTTCCCAATGTGGGAAAATCCACGCTGCTTTCCGTTGTCAGCAAAGCGCATCCCAAAATAGCAAATTATCACTTTACGACGCTGTTTCCCAATCTTGGCGTTGTCTATGTGGATGAGGGTGTTTCCTTTGTTATGGCAGATATCCCCGGCATCATCGAGGGCGCTTCCGAGGGAGCCGGACTTGGCCATGACTTCTTGCGTCATATTGACCGCTGCCGTTTGCTGATCCATTTGGTGGATGTATCCGGCAGCGAGGGCAGAGACCCGGTGGAGGATTTTGATGCCATAAACGCTGAGCTTCACGAGTATGATCCGGAGCTTGCCGAAAGACCCCAGATTGTCGCGGCGAACAAGTGTGATCTGCTCTACGGCGAGAGGGAGAATATTGACCGGTTGAAAGCCCATGTGGAGGAACTTGGTTATACTTTCTTTGAAATGAGTGCTGTTACTCACGAGGGAACCAGAGAACTTGTGAAGGAGTGTGCCCGTCGTCTGTCCCAGCTTCCGCCGGTGGCAAGCTACGAGGCCGATTATGTTCCGCCTGAACCCGTTATCGACACTTCCGAGGAACTGGACATCCGACAGTTTGACAACATGTGGGTAGTCGAAGGACCTTGGCTTCAGAGACTTGTAGCCACAGTCAATTTTTCCGACTATGAAAGTCGCATGTATTTTGACAGAGTACTCCGTGAAGCGGGCGTATTTGAACGCATGGAGAAAATGGGCGTCAAGGACGGCGACACCGTTAGTATGTATGACATTATGTTTGAATATAAAGACTGAATAAAACTCATATTATATGTAGCGCCGCCCGGCAGAGAGTGCGGGCGGCGTCTGCATTTAATTGATTTTCAAAAAATCATGTAAAATTTACATGTGTCCCTTTTTGAATATCTGCGTTTCCTTTACAAAAGATAAGCACGGGCAATGAAACCCGAATTGACAAAAAGGAGATGCAAACAATGTCTAACAAGTCCAGTAATCATCTTGTTAACCCCGCAGCTCGCGACGCTATGGAGAAGTTCAAGATGGAGGCCGCTTCCGAAGTCGGCGTTAACCTGAAGAACGGTTACAACGGCGACCTTACCAGCCGTCAGGCAGGCTCTGTTGGCGGTCAGATGGTCAAAAAGATGATCGAGGCATACGAAAACGGTATGAAGTAAGCCGTATCGGTTTGTCTGATACAAGAAATTGCAGGGGAGCGCAAGCTTTCCTGCAATTTTTTTCTGCTTTGAGGTACTATTGACATATTTGGCGCACTGTCGTATCATGCTATAAAGGAGAAGTTGTGCATATTAAAGGAGCGAATAAAATGGGCAAACATCTTGCACCGCCGAAAAATAAACATTTAAAAAAAGAGGAGAAACATGAGCGTAGACTGCCCAATCTGAAAGAACTCGTAAAGTCCATTTTGAACAAGGATATAAAAATACTGTTTGATGTGGAAAAGGAGCACAAGCACCGGCATCAGCGGGGTTTTACAGCTACAGAAGTGCTGCTGATCGGCGCATCTTCTCTGCTGTTCCTGCTTGTGTGGCTGATACCGACTCATGGCTGGTTTAGAGTACTTACCTTTGCTGCCGCTGCAATGTTTGCCGGTTTTCCCGTAATAATCGATGCCATTGAGAGTATCATTAACGGAGAACTGCTTGAAAGTGATGTGCTGATGACATTGGGCGCAATAGCGGCTTTCTGCATCAAGGAGTACCCAACTGCGGTATTTATCATGATTATTTACAGAGTTGCTCTTGCAGTGGAATCCTTTGCGCTTTCCGAGAAGCAGAGATATATGGAAAGCATCCTGTCTGTTCTGCCGAATGAGGCACATGTAGAGACTGCGGGGAAAATAGAAGTCACCAAGCCGGAAAATGTGAATGTCGGCGATGTGGTACTGGTTGCTCCCGGTGAAAAAATTCCCCTTGACGGCGTGGTGACAGAAGGAATGTCATCTATTGATACCTCTCCGCTCACTGCGGAAAAAGCGCCGCGTACAGTATCAGCTGGCAGTGTGGCTATTTCCGGCTGTATCAATTTGACCAATACGATAAAGCTCCGCGTGATGCGAAGCTTTGAAGATTCAACTGTACGCCGCGCTTTGGACATGATCAGTACGGACGGGAAAAGAAGATCCGAGACGGAAAAACTTGCATTTCGCGCCGCTCGACTGCTGACACCTCTGATTCTGCTTTTGGCTCTCATCACAGCAGTAATACCGCCGCTTGCTGCCGGCGGAAACTGGACAATCTGGATAGGGCGCGGTGTGCTGTTCGTATGCCTGTCCTGCTCTCTTGCCCTTACGGCATCCGTTCCGTTGGCTTTCCTTGGCGGATTGGGCAGCGGGGCACGCTGGGGCATCTTTTCAAACGGTGCTGCGTGCCTTGAAAAGCTTTCGAAGACAGAGACCATCGTATTTGAAAAGACCGGAACAATAACAGAGGGACGCTTTAGTATAACCGATGTCTTTCCTAACAGAATAAGCGAGAAAGAACTGCTCACGATTGCTGCTGCGGCAGAGAGCAGATCAAGTCATCCCATAGCCAAGGCACTGCGCCTTGCGTGTCAGGTCGCTGTACCTGAGGATGACAATGTTTTGCAGATCGAGGAGATACCAGGACGCGGTGTAAGTGCCTTTATCGGAGGCAGGCACGTATATGTGGGAAATTCACTGCTTCTTCTGGAGCATGAGATCGAATTTTCTGCCCCCTCCCGCAACGGAACTGTCATCTATGTTGCAATCGACGGCAGTTATGCCGGTCATATCGTACTCAATGATAAAGTGAAAGATGGGGCATTTGACGCCATAGAAGGTCTCAGGGCAAACGGAGTAAATAATGCGGTAATGCTCACAGGCGATGTTCGCGCCGTTGTAAGGCCAATTGCCTCATCGCTTAATTTTGATATGGTAAAACCCGAACTTACACCCAATGCCAAAATCTCTGCCATTGAGTATTTGATGGCTACAAAGGGCAACGGTACAAGCCTTGCCTTTGTATGCAACGGTACAAGCGATTTGCCTGCTCTGGAACGTGCTGATGTTGGTATAGCTATCGGCGCCTTGTATTCAGGTAACGCTTTGTCCGCTGCTGATATTTCCGTTATGGGCGAAGATATCAGAAGGCTCCCTCTGGAGCTCAGAATAGCCCGAGCTGTTAAAAGAAGGGCTGTTAATGTGATATTGGCAGCCCTTGTGTCAAAGGCAGTTTTGCTGCTGTTGGGGGTGCTTGGTATTATCGGAATCTGGTTTGCCATGCTGTGCGAACTTATTGTACTGTGCTATACTGTGTTTATATCGCTTAAAGCTTTCAAACTATAAATAATGGGGGTAACATTATGAACAAGACAATTGAGGATATCATGAACAGACGCAGCATCAGGAAATATAAACCTGAACAGATCAGCCGTCAGGAGCTTGATACCGTGCTTAAGGCCGGGATTTGTGCTCCCTCAGGCATGAACCGTCAATCTCCAATACTTGTTGCTGTACAGAATAAGGAAGTAAGAGACAAACTGTCCAGGATGAACGCCGCAGTAATGGGCTCTGATAGCGATCCATTTTATGGCGCACCGACTGTGATTGTCGTGCTTGCCGCAGCTGACTGCCGCCTTGCTGTGCAGGACGGAAGCCTTGTTATGGGGAATCTGATGAATGCGGCCAAGGCCATCGGACTCGGCTCCTGCTGGATCAACAGGGCAAAAGAAATGTTTGAGACAGAAGAAGGGAAACAGCTTCTTGCTGAGTGGGGAGTACAGGGCGATTACGTTGGTATCGGAAATTGCATATTGGGATATCCGGACGAGGAACCGACTATGAAGCCCCGCAAGGCAAACTATATCTATTACATCGATTGATCAGCAATGAACACATACGATTTCGATCAGACGATATATGAACCTGACAGTTCCTATTCTTTCTTTATATTCTGCCTGAAAAAATATCCATCAGCGGTTCTGCCGACGCTCCCCAAAACCCTGATATACTGCATGAAATATGCGCTCAAGAGCATAAAGACAAAGGAACTGAAGCAACAGTTTTTTTCTTTCCTGCGCAATATTCAGGATATTGACGCTGTTGTGGCAGACTTTTGGGTCGAACATCGCGACGGTATCGGGCAGTGGTATCTGGCGCAGAAAAGAGCAGATGATGTCATTATCTCTGCCTCTCCCTATTTTCTGCTTCGCCCTATTGCCAAAGAATTGGGCGTTGGGCTGATCGCTACACCTATGGATAAGTACAGTGGGAAAATTTTGGGTGAGAATTGCCATGATACAGAAAAAGTCCGCCGCTTTTTGGAGCAATATCCAGGTGCCCATACAGAATATTTTTATTCTGATTCCCTGTCAGACACTCCTATGGCGGAGATTGCCGGGAATGCCTTTCTTGTCAGCAATGGGAAGCTGTCGCCATGGCCTTGGGATAAGGTCGAATTGAAAAGAAAAGCATAAAAATCCTTTGCATAATAAATGTTTTCGTGATAAAATAAACAAAGATGTGCAGGCGAGGTGACACGAAAATGTCTTCATCAACAAAGGAAGCTCTTGGAGCTGCTTTGAAACAGATGATGGCGCAAAAGCCTATCGAAAAAATTACCATAAAAGATCTTGTGGAAATCTGCGGGGTAAACCGTCAGACCTTCTACTATCACTTTGACGATGTATATGATCTGCTGGAGTGGGTTTTCGAAGAGGATGCCAATAAGGTATTGCCGCAGGAAGTTGTCTACGAGCACTGGCGTGAAGATGTTCTCAGCTTTTTTACATATCTTCAGGACAACAGCGTTTTCGCTTTGAATATCTATAACTCGCAGAGTCGTACATACATGCTCCGGTATTACAAGCGCCGCCTGCAAAGCTGCATCAGAAGTTTTGCGGTTATTGTATCTGAGGGCAAAAATATCGACAGAGGAGATTTCGAGTTTGTTGTTGAATTCTATGCCAACTGTGTTGTCGGACTTATTTCTCAGTGGCTTGATTTGGGAATGAAACTGCCAAAGGAGATCACCAGGGAAAGACTCATACTTGTGCTTGAAAACAGCGTAGAAAATCTTATAAATCGATTCCAAAAAGAAGAATAAGTTAACTGGCTCTCTGTCAATAGTTGGGGTAGAGCAAAAGGAAAAGAGCAAAGAAGAAGGAGCATGTGGCGCGCCACATGCTCCTTCTT
>CAZESU010000115.1:0-5940 GCA_964515275.1 uncultured Oscillospiraceae bacterium | reverse complement strand
AAGCCTTGTCTATTCTTTTGCTGTTTTCAATTTGCGCAACTTATTGTACCTTATCTTTTCTTCTGGGCGATATCGTGATAGCACGATATAATACAGGCAAAGGAGGTCGTTGCCGATGGCAGAGGAACAGGTCAGATCCATCAAGAAAGCACAGCGCAAGTACGGGCAAGAAAAAATAAGTGTGGTTCTTATGCTTTTTATCTGGACGGCTGCAACGTGGTTCAGAATCCCCGCAGCCAAATCCTCCTTTGCCACCGTGGCTATTTTCACCTTCCTCTGGAGCTATAACGATTTGTTTACCCAGTCTTTCTTCCTGCGCTATCCTCAGGAGCGGGCCATCGCCTATATGGAGAAAAACTACGCCGAGAAGCTGACGCTACAGGGTGTGGCGGATCGCTGCTATGTATCCCAGTGGCATCTGTCAAAGCTTTTGAACCGCTATGCCGGCAAGAGCTTCTACGACATTTTAAATTCCATCCGCATCAACGCCGACAAGGAACTTCTGGCGGACCCCAGCCTGAAAGTCGGGGATATCAGCGACCGGGTGGGCTATGCGGACACGGCTCATTTTGCCCGCACCTTCAAAAAGCTGGAGGGCATGAGCGCAAACGAATACCGAAACAAATATCTGTCGTCCTGAGACAAAAGCAGGATGGCCATCAGCTTGCGGAAAAATCTTTCGTTTTTTCGGCAAGCTGTTTTATTTCCGGAAAGCTGCACAAAAAACAGGCTTGTTTTTCGTGAAAAATGTCTTGTCTGAAAATTGCTGATTCTTGACAGGGAACCGGGTAACGTGTTATCTTATCCTTGTAATTGAAAGAGATTATTTGGCCCTGACGGTTTGAGTGGAGCACCACATGGACCAAGTAACCGTGTTTTGCCGACCGTCTGGGCGTACTTCTGCAATGCAGGCAGAGAGTGCGCCCATTTTTCATTTTTAAGGAGGACACGCAATGAAAAAAGTAGGCATTATCATGGGCAGCGACAGCGATCTGCCTGTTGTACAGAAGGCGGCTGACGTGCTCAGCGACTTCGGCGTACCCTATGAGATCCATATCTACTCCGCCCACCGCACCCCCGTGGAGGCCAGAGCGTTCAGCACCACCGCCCGGGAAAAGGGCTTTGGTGTCATTATTGCCGCGGCGGGCATGGCGGCCCACCTGGCCGGGGCCATGGCGGCAGGCACCACCTTGCCTGTCATCGGTATCCCTATCAAATCCGAGCAGCTTGGCGGACTGGATGCGCTGCTCTCCACCGTACAGATGCCATCCGGCATCCCCGTGGCTACCGTTGCCATCGACGGGGCGAAGAACGCCGCCGTTCTGGCAGTAGAGATTCTCGCTCTCAGCGATGATGCTCTTGCCGAAAAGCTGGAAAAGTTCCGTGCCGACGGCACTGCCGCCGCCCTGAAAAAGGACGCCGCTATCAATAACCGATAAAAATATTCAGAAAGTGAGAACTGTACGATGAGCAAAAGTCATTCCGCCTCCTATGCGGCTGCCGGCGTGAATATTGAAGCCGGCTACAAAGCGGTAGAGATGATGAAGACCCATATCGCCCGCACCATGACCTCCGGCGTCTGCTCCGATGTGGGCGGCTTCGGCGGCCTGTTTGAGCTTGACGTGACCGGTATGGAAAAGCCTGTCCTGGTCAGCGGTACCGACGGCGTGGGCACCAAGCTGAAACTGGCCTTCCTGATGGATCAGCACGATACCGTGGGCATTGACTGCGTTGCCATGTGCGTGAACGATATTATTTGCTGCGGCGCAAAGCCTCTGTTCTTTCTGGACTATATCGCCTGCGGCAAAAACGAGCCCGAGCGCATTGCGCAGATTGTCTCCGGCGTGGCCGAAGGCTGCGTCCAGAGCGGTGCCGCTCTGATCGGCGGCGAGACCGCCGAGATGCCCGGCTTCTATCCGGCAGATGAGTACGACCTGGCGGGCTTTTCCGTGGGCGTGGTGGATAAGAGCAAGGTGCTGGATAATTCCTCCATGCGCCCCGGCGATGCGGTCATCGCCCTGCCATCCAGCGGCGTTCACTCCAACGGCTTCTCTCTGGTGCGCAAGGTGTTTGACGTGGAAAACAGCGACATCAAGAGCCCTGTCGCCGCGCTTGGCGGCAGGAGCATCGGGGAGACCCTTTTAACTCCAACCAAAATCTATGTCAAACCCATGCTGAAGCTTTTTGAGGCAGTGAAGGTGAAGGGCGTCTCCCACATCACCGGCGGCGGCTTTTACGAGAATATCCCCCGCAGTATCCCGGAGGGCCTGGGTGCAAAAATAGAAAAGAGCAGCGTCCGCGTTCTGCCCATCTTTGACCTGATTGCCATGACCGGCAATATCCCTGAGCGGGATATGTTCAACACCTTCAATATGGGCGTGGGCATGAGCGTTGTGGTCGCGGCAGAGGATGCAGATAAGGCGCTGAAAGTGCTGCAGGAAAACGGCGAGGACGCCTATATCATCGGCAGCATCGTGGAAAGTGAAGACAAGGTGCAGATATGCTGAAAACACGGATCGCTGTGTTTGTGTCCGGCGGCGGCACCAACCTGCAGGCCCTTCTGGATGCACAGAAGGCAGGGGAGCTGACCGATGGGGAGATCGTCCTTGTTCTCTCCAGCAACTCTGAGGCCTACGCCCTGCAAAGGGCTGAAAATTTCGGTGTCAGCACCGCCGTGGTGAGCCGCCGGGACTGCTCCTCCCAGCAGGAATTTGAAGGGGAGATCAGCCGCCATCTGAAAGAGGCAGGGATTGAGATGATCGTCCTCGCCGGCTTTATGAGCATCCTCAGCGCGAACTTTACCTCCCAGTGGGAAAAGCGCATCATCAATGTCCACCCCTCTCTGATCCCCTCCTTCTGCGGCAAGGGCTATTACGGCCTGCGCGTGCACGAGGCGGCGCTGAAACACGGCGTAAAGGTCACCGGCGCCACGGTGCATTTCGTAAATGAGGTGCCCGACGGGGGACAGATCATCCTGCAGAAGTCTGTGGATATCCTGCCCGGCGACACGCCGGAGATTCTGCAGCGCCGGGTGATGGAGCAGGCGGAGTGGAAACTGCTGCCCCGGGTCGCCCAGCTTGTGGCAAAGGGCATCAGAGAAGAAAAGGAGAGAAAAGCGCCAATGGATGTCTATCAGATCAAAACCCCCGAGCAGCTTCTTCGGGGCAATTCCTATGTGGGCCGGGGCATCATCATCGGCAAGACCCCTGACTGCTCCAAGGCGGTCATCGCCTACTTCATCATGGGCCGCAGCGAAAACAGCCGCAACCGCATTTTTGCCGAGGACGAGGGTGTGCTCTACACCCGCCCCTTTGACGAGAGCAAGGTAAAAGACCCCTCCCTCATCATCTACGCCGCCATGAGAAGCTATGACAACAAGCTCATCGTCACAAACGGCGACCAGACCGACACCATATACGACGGCCTTGCCGCGGGAAAGAGCTTCTTTGCGTCTCTGGAGAGCCGCAGCTTTGAGCCGGACGCTCCCAATCTGACGCCCCGTATCAGCGGCATACTGCGCTTTGACAACAATGATTTTACCTATCAGATGAGCATTCTGAAAAGCGCCGACGCGGAGGGCACGGCCTGCAGCCGCTATCTGTTCTCCTATCCTGCCCTGCCGGGCCTTGGCCACTTCCTGCACACCTATATGTGTGACGGAAACCCCATCCCCACCTTCCAGGGGGAACCAGAGCGCATCGCCATCCCCAACGATGCGGAGGAATTCACCCGCACGCTGTGGAATGAGCTGGATGAGAACAACCGCATCTCCCTGTATGTGCGCACGGTGGATTTGAAGACCGGCGCGGTGGAGAATCGGCTCATCAACAAAAACCGCTGAAGGGAGAACGGAACATGAAGGAATTTGAACTGAAGTACGGCTGCAACCCCAACCAGAAGCCCGCCCGCATCTATATGCACGACGGCAGCGAGCTGCCCATCGAGATTCTCTCCGGCAGACCCGGTTATATCAACTTTCTGGATGCCTTCAACTCCTGGCAGCTGGTTAAAGAGCTGAAAGAGGCCACCGGCCTGCCCTGCGCCACCTCTTTCAAACATGTCAGCCCCACCAGCGCCGCCTGCGGCCTGCCCCTGCCGGAAAAGCTGAAGCGGGCCTGTTTTGTGGACGATATTGAGGGACTGGATGCCTCCCCTCTGGCCTGCGCCTATGCCAGAGCCAGAGGTACCGACCGCATGTGCTCCTTTGGCGACTGGGTGGCCCTGTCCGATATCTGCGATGTGACCACCGCCGCTCTGATCAAACGCGAGGTGTCCGACGGCATTATCGCCCCCGGCTATGAGCCTGAGGCTCTTGAAATTCTCAAAAGCAAGAGAAACGGGAACTATAACATCGTAAAGATAGACCAGGATTATATCCCTGCCCCGCAGGAACATAAGCAGGTGTTCGGCATCACCTTTGAGCAGGGGCGAAACAACTTTAAAATTGATTCTGAGCTTTTAAACGAGCTTGTGACCGAAAACAAGGAGCTGCCTGCGTCTGCCTGCCGGGACTTGATCGTAGCGCTCATCACTCTGAAATATACCCAGTCCAACTCCGTCTGCTATGCGGTGGACGGACAGGCCATCGGCGTGGGCGCGGGGCAGCAGTCCCGTATCCACTGCACCCGTCTTGCCGGCGGTAAGGCCGATACCTGGCATCTTCGCCAGTGCGATAAGGTGCTGAACCTGCCTTTTCTGCCCACTCTGGGCCGGGCCGACAGGGACAACGTGATCGACGGCTATATCAACAAGAACGAAGAGGATGTCTGCGCCGAGGGCAACTGGCAGAAGTATTTCACCACCCGCCCCGAGCCTCTCACCAACCAGGAGGCGGCAGAATATCTTGCCGGCATCCGCGGCGTGTCTCTGGGCTCTGACGCGTTCTTCCCCTTCTCCGATAATATCGAGCGGGCCCAACGCAGCGGCGTCAGCTTTGTGGCCCAGCCGGGCGGCTCCATCCGGGACGATCTGGTGATCGACTGCTGCAACAAATACGGCATGGTGATGGCCTTTACCCATATGCGGCTGTTCCACCATTGATAGAAAGAGGCAGAGATATGAAACTTCTTGTAGTCGGCGGCGGCGGACGCGAGCATGCCATCATCAAAAAACTGAAAGAAAACCCTCAGGTACAGGAGATCTATGCCCTGCCCGGCAACGGCGGCATCGCGGCGGACGCGGTGTGCGTGCCCATCGGCGCAAAGGATATTGAGGAGATCGTAAAATTCGCGGTGGAAAAGAGGATTGACTACGCGGTGGTCGCTCCGGACGATCCTCTGGTGCTGGGCGCGGTGGATGCGCTGAATCAGGTCGGTATACCCTGCTTTGGCCCCAATAAGGCCGCCGCCATCATTGAGGGCAGCAAGGCTTTCGCCAAAAACCTGATGAAGAAATATGGTATCCCCACCGCAAGGTACGAGATTTTTACGGAGCTTTCCGAAGCTCTTGCCTATCTGGAAACCGCCCCCATCCCCACCGTGGTGAAGGCCGACGGCCTGGCCCTCGGCAAGGGCGTTATCATAGCCCAGACCCGCCGGGAGGCCAAGGAGGCTGTCATCGATATGATGGCAAACGCCAAATTCGGCAAGAGCGGCTCCACCGTGGTCATTGAAGAATTTCTGGAAGGCCCGGAGGTCTCCGTCCTGTCCTTTACTGATGGGAAGACCGTTGTCCCCATGATCTCTTCCATGGATCACAAGCGGGCAGGGGACGGCGATACCGGGCTGAATACCGGCGGCATGGGCACCATAGCCCCCAACCCCTGCTATACTCCGGCTGTGGCACAGTGCTGCATGGAGGAAATTTTCCTGCCCACCATCCGTGCCATGGAGAAAGAGGGCAGAACCTTCAAAGGCTGCCTGTACTTCGGCCTGATGATCACCAAAGAAGGCCCCAAGGTCATTGAATATAACTGCCGCTTCGGCGACCCGGAGACCCAGG
>CAZESU010000114.1:0-6137 GCA_964515275.1 uncultured Oscillospiraceae bacterium | reverse complement strand
GTGCGCACCTTCTGCATGAACCCCCACGGTGTGGTGGTGAATGAGAACACCAACGGCATCGTCACCGTCAACGGCCACAGCTATGAGGACAAGTCCAAGCACACCGAAAACACCAATTTTGCTCTGCTGGTAAACAAACACTTTTCCGAGCCCTTCAAGGACTCCAACGGCTACGGCGAGAGCATTGCCCGCCTGTCCAATATGCTGGGCGGCGGCGTTATCGTCCAGCGTTTCGGCGACCTTGTAAGAGGCCGCAGAAGCACCGAGGCCCGAATTCGGGAGAGCTTTGTCACGCCCACTCTGGCGGCAACTCCCGGCGATCTGAGCCTTGTCATCCCCAAGCGTATTCTGGACGGCATCATCGAGATGATATATGCCCTCGACAAGATCGCTCCGGGCACTGCCAACGACGACACCCTGCTCTACGGCGTGGAAGTCAAGTTCTACAACATGGAAGTGGAGATCGACAGAAATCTCGAGACCAGCAGCAAGGGTCTCTACGTCATCGGCGACTGCTCCGGCGTCACCCACTCTCTGTCCCACGCCTCCGCCAGCGGCGTGTACGTGGCCAGGAATATTCTTGAAAAACTGGCATAAGCTCATCGGAGAGACTGCATTTCCCTTGATTAATCCGTTTTAAGAGCGTATAGTGGTTCCACCTGAAGGAGGACGGAGATGGAGAAAACCAAAGGACAAAACTATATGTACGGCGCTGCCATCCTCGCAGCCGGCGTTGTGATCATGAAGATCCTTGGCTTTATATACAAGGTTCCCATTGCCAATATCATCGGCGATGACGGCTATTCCATGTTCCTCGCTACCTACAATATCTACAATGTCTTTCTGACGCTCGCCACGGCGGGTCTACCCATTGCTCTGTCCCGCATGATATCCGAGGCCAATGCTGAAGGGAGACCCATGCAGGCAAGACGTACCTTCACGGTAGCCTGGCGAACCTTTTTTGTCATCGGCCTTATCTGCACGCTGATCATGTTCCTGTTCCCCGACCAGCTGGCAGACGGAATCCTTCACAATCCCGATGCCGCGCCCAGCATCCGGGCAATGTCCCCGGCTGTGCTGCTGGTGTGTCTTGTTTCTGCATACAGGGGCTACTGCCAGGGCTTCGGCAACATGATACCCACCACCGTGGGTCAGGTGCTGGAGGTGCTGGTAAAAGTGGTCGTGGGCCTTGTTCTGGCCTACGCCCTGATGAAAGCCGGCAAGGGCAAGCCTATGGCCTCCGCCGGTGCCATCTTCGGTGTTACGGCGGGCTCTCTGGCGGCACTTGTATACATGCTTGTCTACAAGAAGAAAAACTACCGGGATGAAGTACCGGAAAACCCGGATGTGCCCGACAGCAATGGTAGAATACTCAAACGCTTCCTCCGCATCGGTATCCCCATCGCACTTGGGTCCAGCGTGCTGTCCCTGCTGAATCTGGTGGATTCCAGCCTGTGTATGGGCAGGCTCCAGTCCGCCGCAGGCTTCAGCTTTCAGGACGCAAAGACGCTTTACGGCGTCTACGGCAAGGCACAGACCCTGTTTAACCTGCCTGCCGCCTTTATCACCCCGCTGACCATCTCTGTAGTCCCGGCCATCGCATCTGCCATTGTGAAGGGTGAAAACGACAATGCCACCCAAATATCCGAGGACTCCATGCGTATTGCCACAGTCCTGGCTCTGCCCATGGGGCTGGGCCTTACGGTGCTGTCGTACCCCATAATGAACGTGATTTATCCAAACAGCCATACCTCCGGCCCGGTGCTTCTGGCCATCATGGGCGTAGCTGCCTTCTTCGTCTGCATCGTGCTGATGGAAAACGCCCTGCTTCAGGCCTCCGGCAAGGAGAAGCTGCCCATGTACTCCATGCTTGTCGGCGGCGTGGTGAAGATTGCCGTCAACTATTTTCTGGTGGCAGATCCCCGGATCAACATCTACGGTGCGCCTATCGGTACGCTGGTGAGCTATGTGGTCATGTTCGTCATGAATTTTGTGTTCCTGTGCATTGCCATGGATAAGAACCCCAAGCTCAGCCGTATCCTTATCAGACCCGGCATCAGCAGCCTTCTCATGGGTGCGGCGGCATGGGCAGTGTACGGTCTTGCGGCAAGGCTGATCGGCACAGACAGCCGGGTGTTCATGGCACTGTGTATGCTGCTGGCAGTGGCGGCAGCTGTGATCGTATATCTGGTATCAGTCATTGCGCTGCGCGGTATCACAAAAGAGGATATGAAGCTCATCCCCGGCGGGGAAAAAGTAGCGAAAATGCTTCATATGCGTTAGAAAATTTGTTAAAATCCGGATTATTTAGAAATAATACTTGATAATACGAGTAAAATATGGTAGTATGCTCAATGCTGTCACTGTGACAGTCAAAAATCACTTCGCATGAGTATTCTGTCTCTTTTCCGGGCAGACTCATCATAAACCTGGCATTGTTGCCGCATTCTAGGAGGATTACACATGAATAAAACCGAACTGGTTGTTGCTGTTGCAGAAAAGACCGGCATGTCCAAGAAGGACAGCGAAAAGGCAGTTAACGCAGCATTCGAGTCCATTACCGAAGCTCTTGCTGCCGGTGAGAAGGTGCAGCTTGTCGGCTTTGGCGCATTCGAGGTCAAAGAGCGCAACGCCCGCGTAGGCCGCAACCCCAAGACCAAGGAGACCATTGAGATCCCCGCATCCCGCGTTGCTTCTTTCAAGGTTGGCAAGGCTCTTAAGGACGCAGTTGCAAAGTAATCAATAAAAAATAGCCGCGAGAGCGGCTATTTTTTCATAGCAGGGAGTTCATAGAATGAGATTGGATAAATACTTAAAGGTCTCCCGCCTTATAAAGCGCCGTACCGTTGCAAATGAAGCCTGCGACGGAGAGCGTGTCAGTGTCAACGGGAGGCAGGTAAAGGCCAGCTATCAGGTGAAGGTGGGCGATATTATAGAGATTGCCTTCGGCCAGCGCACCCTGAAGGTGGAGGTGACGGAGATCAACGAGACAGCCAACAAAGCTTCCGCCCCCGCTATGTATAAAGAGCTATAAAAACAGCGGTCTTTTCAGGCCGCTGTTTTCATATTATGTTTTATCAAATAAGGTGCTCCTTTATGTTGTCGCTTGCTGTGGCAACATCTGCGGAAACACTGATCACAAATTCAATCTTCTCTGCCTCGGAGAACTTATCCAACCATGCAATGAAAGTATCAAAAGACTCGGGGGACTTGTCATCCACCAGTTTGTAGAAGTTATCGACAAAGACATGGGTAATATCATAGTTGCCGGCATGGATGCCGCTAATGAAGCCCTTCAAAAATTCGTATGTTCCGATGCCGTATGCGCCGGCGTCTATAAGACGAGCCTGATAGGGAATGTCGTAGGTAAGCTTCCTGTCCTTTTCGATGCAGACAACATCGCCGCCGCCTATGTTTACTGCCTCGCGCACCAGCTCTACCAGTTTTTTGGTCTTGCCGGAGCCCTTCAGACCCATGATGATCTTAACCAAGATGATCACGCTCCTTTTCTTGTATGTGCCATTAGCTTACCATTTTTCTTCGATTCGTGCAATAGTATTATTAAAAATAAAAATGTACCGGCTGTAAACTTTCTGCGATTCAGGCGAAATGTTCTTACATGTTTTCAGCTCCATTTTTAGACAAATTGTACCAAAGTGACAGATAATACACCTTTGCGACTTGACGATATTGAATGGACATGTTAAAATTTTTACGCATTGAAACGGCATAATTTGAATCAAAATCAGAAAAAGAGGTGTATTGCTTGAAAGACCTTAAGCATCTTATCTACTTCGAGAATCTGCTGCAGGAAGCTCAGAACGAGCTTGTGACCAAGGCAGCCGAAGAAGGAAAGCACGCCCTTGGTTATAACTGCTTCTACATACCTGAGGTCCTGCTCAACCTGCCAGACTGTTTCTCAAGCCGTCTCCGCGCTCCCCGCTGCACATCCACGGACGTGGCAAGCTACTATATGACCAACCGCACCTGCCCCTATGTCAGATCCATCCTTGAACGCGCCATCGAAGGCGGCTACAATTATCTGGAGGCTCTGTTCGGAGCCGAATGCTGCGCCGCCATGGAGCGTATGGAAGAGCATTTCTTCCTCATCAACCCCGTGAAGAACGACAAGTTCTTCGTCACTCAGATCGACCCACCCATGAAAGGCGACCAGACAAACCTTGACTATTACAAGGCCCAGCTCAAGCTGAAGGTAGTGGATGAACTGAGAGACCGCCTTGGTGTAGACGTGTCCGAGGAGGCCATGAGAACCGCTATCGCCGAGCACAATGAGCTCTGCCGCGTCATCACCGAGATCGGCAATTTCCGCAAGCTGGACAATCCGCCTATTACCGGCTATGAATTCCATGTCATTCAGCTTGTAAGCCAGGTCTGCCCCCATTATCTGATCCTGCCTTATCTGGCAGAGACCCTTGAGGAACTCAAGACCCGTGAGCCGGAGGAAAAATTCCCTTATCGCGCCCGCGTGGTTCTGGTGGGTTCCGAGATTGACGACCCCGAATTTACCAAGCTCGTGGAGAGCTGCGGCGCCATGGTAGTGGCTGACCGCTACTGCTTCGGCAGCTTCCCCAGCCGTGAACAGATTGAGATTCTGCCCGGCGAGACCGCCTTTGACGCTATCTGCCGCCATTACCTGCACTGGAACCAGTGCGTCCGCTTCATGGACGGCATGAAGATTGACCAGCGCCACAGCGAGGTCAAGCGCCTTGTGGACGAGTTCAAGGCCGACGGCATTATCTATGAGAACATGAAATTCTGCGAGTTCTGGAGCTATGAGAAGGTGCTGGCCTCCCATATATTCATCAACGAGATGCATATCCCCACCTGCACCATCGAAAAGGAATATGCCCTCGGCGCTGTGGGTCAGCTCCGCACCCGTTTCCAGGCCTTTATAGAGTCTCTGGAGATCAAGAACATTCAGGGAGGCAAGTGAAATGAAGATAACCGACAAGCTCATCGCTTCCGTTGATAAGAAGCTCCAGCGCTTTGACCCCATCTGGCAGGCCGAAAACGGCAAAGGTGGACAGAGAAGCCGATACTATGACAAGACCGGCGTTGCCAAATACCGCGAATGGCGCGGCGTGAAGGACACCTTCTACGATTACACCCAGTGGCTGAAAAATCTGGGCTCCATGGCTTTGATGGTGGGCTCCGCCCCCATCCCCTGCCTGAAGGGCTTCTGGGAATACCGCTGGATGGGTTCCTATCTGGGCACCTTCATGTTTATCGACCGGCTGTTCGAAGGCTACCGCGGCTATGAGCTGCGCATTGCTCACAAGAACATGCACGCTATCGTCCAGAGCCTGACCAAGAAGATCGCCCTTGTGCTTGCAAACGATGAGCGTCTGGGCGGCGGCCCTCTCAGCGACGTGATGGTCCCCATGGACGAGGTTCTCCCCCCGCTGTTTATGACCGGCTTCAAAGAGCTGATCCCCATCCCTCTGCAGACCCTGCCTGAGTTCATCATCTGCGATGTTGACCAGCATATCGAGCCTTATTATATCGACGTGGCCGAGGCCTATGGCCTGCCTGCCGATGTTTGCTCCCGCTGCGCGGCGGAGACCGGCGTTGCCATAGACGACGCATTCCCCATCTTCGGCAGGGCATTTCTGACTACCAATATGCCCTGCAACGCCTCTGAGTCCACTTCCATGTTCCAGCGCCGCCGTCTGGCCATGCCCGACATGGCAGTGACTATGGCAATGATCCATAATGAACCCGGCGCACATCCCTATTCCACTCAGGTGCTGAAGGATGCTATCGCCTTTATCGAGAAGGAATACGGCGTGAAGTATGACTGGGATGCTCTGTTTGCGCGCGCAAAGCATATGAATGAGCAGAACACCATCGAGCTTGAGAAGTGGGATTACTTCAAGACCCCGTACTCCGCTCTGGCTGGCATTGCCGAGACCCTGTACAGACTGTACTCCTGGGCTTCCGTCAACGGCCAGGAGGACTACTTCACCAAGACCGACCGCAAGGTTATCAAGATCATGCGCAAGGCCTATGAGGAGAGATATCAGCCCTTTGGCGGCAAGACCCGTCACCGGGCCTTCCTGTGGGGACCTTCCGCCGTGTACTACACCGACTTCCCCACCTGGACGCAGAATTGCTGG
>CAZESU010000113.1:0-6137 GCA_964515275.1 uncultured Oscillospiraceae bacterium | reverse complement strand
GTTTTTACTTGGCAGGGCGGTTCTTTCTCGCGGTATGACCTCTGCCCCGGCGTCTTGCCTGGGTGGATTTGGCCTTATAAAAATCACACATGGCCTCGTCCGCCCGATAGACAAGTTTGTTTGCCGTCCATGTATTATCGTCAGCACATTTGCGGAATCTTGCTCTCACAAGAAAATTGCCGTGCTCCGGGCAACTGAAGACGTTCATATATCTCTGGTCACCCTGATTGACCCACTTGCTGCCCTCCAGTTTTTCTCCACATACCGGGCAGACAAGGTCAGTTATCCGCTCATCAGCAAAAGCGGCAGCCTTGCTCATAAAGCCATCAAAGCTCTCGTGAATAAGAGCATCGGGACCGGAGCTTTCCTGAGGAGGCTTGTAATTTGGCATACGCGCCGCCAGTATTTTACCCGCTTCAGGATACAAGCGTAGACCCTCGATCATGTCCAGCTTGGAGCAGACAAGAGCGGTGTTGTAGGCGTCACCCAGTGCATCATGGGCAACACGGGTCTGCTCTATCTCAAAATGTTCCATTGCACTGGCAAGGGATTTCTGGTTCTTGTCGCCGCCGGTCTGAAGATTATAGATGAGCTGCAAATTGATCCAGCCCGCTATCCAGTCCCAGTCAAGGTCATGGATAATGATATTCTGCTCCATAATGCCCTGATCGTCACAGCCCCAGGTGATGAAGGTTACGTCGTCTCCGCACCATGCCCTGAACTGCTCAAGGGCATCAGCAAAGGCGATGCCATGGGCAAGGCGCTCTTTGTCAAAGCCGGTTATCTTTTTCACCTTATAATGCATGCGGCGAAAATAAACAGGTTTCACATCAACAGTGAATTCCTCTCCCGGCTGCATGTCCCCTGTGAGCTTTACGGCACCTATCTCAATAATCTCCCCGCGAAGATGAATGGGGAGCTTGTTAAAAACGGAGGACTTGGAGCTCATTGCCTGATTCCACTCCAGATCCACCACTACATAATTCATAACATACAATCCTTTTATATAAACTCGTATGAATAATTATAACATACATCCTCCTCATATGCACTATTTTTTTGACACCGAAGCTGCAAATATTTTTCCCCAAAAAGCTTCACGCAAATTTCTGTGCGACCTTAGGTTTATATTATCTTATACTAAAGCTTCTCATATCCGTTACAGCCGGAAAGGGCGCTGTACTGTTCCATATACCGGCTGAAAAACCGCTCCAGAGCATGACGCCAGACCTGCACTACCAGGCCGTCTTTGGTACCGAAATACCGGTATATGGACATGGGAGCGAGACCGCACTCTTTTGCGATTCGGTTTATGCCGGTGCTGGAGATGCTATCGCTTATGAACAGTTCAAGGGCGGCCTCTATCCCTTTGTTGATGTTGTTTTCTCTCTCCTGACTCTGGCTCAACGATCATCCCTCCTTATATTTACAGTATCTCATAGAATTCTCTTCTTTGCAAATAAAAAGGTGAAATCTGCCTCGGAGTATTCATATATATTTTTGTGGCATATCGTTTGGGATTATGATATACTGCAAAGCTGGAGGCATTGATATGAAGGGTATGACAATAATCAGAGCTGCGCAGATATGCGGCGGAGAGCTTCACGGTGAAGGCCGCTTTGACGCAGAGCTTGGCAAGGTGGTTATCGACAGCCGCCTTGTTTCCAAGGGAGATTTTTTCGTTGCATATAAAGGCGAAAGAGTGGATGGGCACGACTATATTTCTGCCGCTTTTGACAAAGGAGCGGTATGCTGTCTGGCCCAGCATGTACCCGAAGGCGAGGTGCGCCCCATTATCCTCGTGCCGGACGTTCAGACTGCGCTGGAAAAAATCTGCGGCGAATACCGCAGGGGGCTGAGCCTACCGGTGATAGGCATTACCGGCAGTGTTGGCAAGACCTCTGCAAAAGAGATGATCGGTGCAGTTTTATCTCAGAGGATGAATGTGCTCAAGACCGATAAGAATCTGAATAACCAGATCGGTGTACCCATGACTATATCCCGCATCACGCCGGAGCATCAGGCGGCGGTGATTGAAATGGGTATTTCGGGCTTTGGAGAGATGAGCTGTCTTGCGAAGATAGTAAGGCCCGATATTGCGGTTTTTACCCTGATTGGCCACGCCCATCTTGAATTTCTGCACGACCTTGACGGCGTACTGAAGGCAAAGACCGAAATGCTGGATTACATGGCGGATGATGCCGTAGTCCTCATAAACGGCGACGATGAAAAGCTTCGGGGCCTGCAATGTCGTCAGAAGAAAATAAGTTTTGGTCTTGGGATAGACTGTGACATCAGAGCGGAGAATATTACCCACAGTGCCGACGGACAGACTGAGTGCAATATTGTCTGCGGTGTAAGGAGAATACATGTATCTATCAATGCTTATGGACGGCATATGATATACGCTGCGCTCGAGGGCGCCGCAGTGGGGATGCTGATGGGCCTTGATGATGAGGACATTATAAAAGGTATTGCTGCATTTGAAACAGTGGGACGGCGCGCCGCTGTCTCCGATACCGGCTATTTAACACTTATTGACGACAGCTATAATGCAAACCCTGATTCCGTCAAATGCGGCATTGACTCTCTTATGAAAATGCCCGGGCGGCATGTCTGCATTCTTGGCGACATGCTTGAACTTGGCGATGAAGCGGAAGAGATGCATTATGATGTGGGCCGATATGCGGTGGAAAAAGGCGCGGAGCTGGTACTGACCAGCGGCACTCTGTCCGCACAGACCTGTTTTGGAGCTGGGGAAAAGGGGCGACATTTTGCCAGCAGGGAAGAGCTTATAAACGCATTGTCCGGCCTCATTAAGAAGGGAGATGCTGTGCTGGTAAAGGCCTCTCTGGGAAGCCGCTTTGACCAGATTTCTGAAGCACTGAAAACGCTGATTATATAAACAGTAGCGAAGAATGGAGAAAGATATGACGAAAGAAAAGCACCATGTATTTGTACTGCTTGATCTGGATGATACGATTCTGGATTTTCACAAGGCGGAAGCCGCCGCTCTTGCCAAAACCCTTGAGCATCTGGGCATTGAGTCTGAGGAGAGTACCATCCGACGTTACAGCCAAATCAACGCCGAACGGTGGGAGCTTTTGGAACAGGGAGTCATCACCCGGGAAGAAGTCAAGATCAGCCGCTTCAATATGTTATTTGAAGAGCTTGGGGTAGAACGATCCGGCTATGAGGCACAGCATATATATGAAAAGCTGCTGGGTATCGGACACTATTTTATGCCCGGGGCAGAGGAACTTCTGAAAGAACTTTACGGGAAATATGATCTTTATATTGTCTCAAACGGCAATCTTTCTGTTCAGGACAGCCGGATTGCCAGTGCCGGGATAGCAAAATATTTCAAAGAGATATTTGTCTCTCAGAAAATAGGCTATGATAAGCCTCAAAAGGAATTTTTTGATGTATGCTTTGCCCGAATCCCGGGATTTGAGAAAGAGCGTGCCATTATAGTCGGAGATAGTCTTACCTCAGATATTCGAGGAGGCATAAACGCCGGCATAAAGACCTGCTGGTATAATCCAAACAGGAAGCCGGAAAGGGAGGATATTGTTCCGGATTATCGCATTTCCGCGCTTCAAGAGCTGCCAAAACTGCTTGAAGAAATTTTCGATTAGAAAAACCTCACAGATTGAATATAAAATTTTCGTAAAGTTTTATACTTTGTTTTTTAAAGTCAAAGTGCTATAATCATCACACGACACGGGGTGCCCCTATATCGGCATCCCGAACTTTGTTTTTTGGGATGACAAATATGCAAAACTGCCTTGAATATTTGAGACAGCTTAATATGGTTTCCATGGTCCTTCGGATAGTTTTGGCAATGCTGATGGGTGGTCTTATAGGCTTTGAGCGGGAGAGAAAGCACCGTCCTGCAGGCTTTCGGACTTACATGCTGGTGGCCTTGGGAGCAGCGCTTACACTTATTTTGGGCCAATATCAGGACTATATGATGAATAACGGCTGGTCCGACCTTGCTGTAGCCTGGCCGAAAGCGGATGTGGCCCGATTCGGCGCACAGGTAATAAACGGCGTTGGTTTTCTGGGTGCGGGCACCATTATCGTAACCGGGCATCAGGAGGTCAAAGGACTTACCACCGCAGCAGGACTTTGGGCCTCTGCCTGTATGGGACTTGCAATAGGCGCCGGTTTTTATGAATGTATGCTGGTGGGATTTCTGCTCATCGTTATTTGTATGAGAGTTCTGCCTTCGGTTGAAAACTGGATTATGGCAAAGGCCAGAAATCTGAATATATACATTGAAATGGACAGCATTGAAAATCTGGGAAATGTTGTGAACCGTATGAAGGCTGAAGGGATTATTCTTTACGATGTGGAGATAGACAAGCAGCAGAATGGGCAAAAGAGCCAGATCAATGCCACTTTTAATATCCAGCTGCCTCAAAAGCAGCACCACACCGAAATTCTTGCCATGCTCTCCATGCTCGACGGGATTATAAGCATAGAAGAAGTCTGAAAGGAGATATGGCAATGTTTTCATGCTTTGACTTTGTAAGATACATATCCTTTGGGGCCGTTGCCGTGCGCCTGACGCTGGCGGTGATTTGCGGAGGCATCATCGGCATTGAGAGAGAATATAAACGCCGTCCGGCTGGCTTTCGAACCCACATATTGATCTGTCTTGGCGCTGCCATGACTACGCTTACAAGCCAGTATCTGAGCCTGGTATTGAATCTGTATACCGACGTGGGTCGTCTTGGCGCTCAGGTTATTGCTGGCATCGGCTTCATCGGCGCCGGTACCATTATTGTCACAAAACGCAAGCAGGTAAAGGGTCTTACCACGGCTGCCGGTCTCTGGACCTCAGCTATCATCGGCCTTGTCTGCGGCGCAGGATATGTGGAATGTGCTGTGGTCGCCACCTTTGCCGTTTTGATGGCAGAACTTTTGCTTATCAAACTGGAGTACCGCTTTGCACGAAAAGTGAACGATGTTAATCTGTACATTGAATACGCCCATGCAAAATGCATCGAAAATATTCTCCAGGTTTTAAAGGATGAACATATCTTGTCAAATGGACTGGAGATATCCAGAATAACAGGAGAAGGGGACGATCATTATTACTGCGCGGTTCTGACGCTTCAGGTCAGTAAAAAGCTGATGGATGAGGGGCTGATAAAAAACATCAGTTCTCTTGAGGACGTTATCAGTGTGGAAGAACTTTAAAAAACGCGAAGCGGTATCGCTTCGCGTACAGTTTATGTATTAAAAGAACATTTTTATAAGTACCAGCAGGATCACTCCCGGCACACCCAGACAGCCGGCCACAAGTGCGTTTATCAGGTTGACTCCTATGTATATGCCCACGGGATCTCCGAAAAAGTTAACCAAAAACAGCAGTACGAAGCCGAAGGCTGCGTTAATGAGCAGCTTGAATATGAGACGAATGGGCTTAGTAAGGATCTTCAGTATCAGCACTGCGCCCAGAATAAGGGCGACAACAACTAAAATTCCGGATATGGTTTCCATGAGCATTCCTTTCTTTATTCCAATTTTCTGATATCGCGCAAAACGGCATCTCGCTTTGACCTGAGTGCGTTTATCTCAAAGATACATGCGTCCATCAAGTCGGGGTCAGACACGCTGTTGAAATTCTGATATGCCTGACTGATGGCATCGGACAGCTCATCAAACTGTCTCCTGCTTTGCTTCAGCGCGTGCTTGCGGCGTCTCTCCTCCCAGTGCGGACTGTTAATGACCATGTGCAGACCTCCCATATCGGTATGCACATATTCTAACCGAACAGCAGCAAAACCAAACAACGGCAAAAAATACCTGATTATTTGCCTTATGCAAACATATACTATGCACAGACAAGGAACCGGGACAGCGAGAGATAGAGAGCTTCCGGATGCTGATGCATGTATCTTTTGATATATGATACATCCAAAACGGGGAATTGTCGAGCGACTGGAGAGGTTTCCCGTGTAGGGAGAATATCCATCGCGGGGCGGGCTGCGAAAGCAGCCCGCTTTTTGCGCGAAAAAAGTATAGCACAGATCTTTGATTTTGAAAAGCTGTAAGAGCCAAGACTTGAATTAAGTCAAGTCCAAATTTGTGTGTAAATTCCTTTAGGCATAACATGCAGGAGGCAG
>CAZESU010000112.1:0-6205 GCA_964515275.1 uncultured Oscillospiraceae bacterium | reverse complement strand
CGGTGCCAAGTGGAAGAGAATATAAAAATTCATAACACAAAAAATTGCTGCGGCATGAGCCGCAGCAATTTTTTATTTATGTTCTTTTAAAGGCCGATGATATCGCCAATCTTCTCAAAGAAGCTCTTGATGGATGTGACAACTTTTTTCACGGTCTCTACAAAACCGAGGACCTGAGTTTTGGCACCAGACACCTTTTTCAGGGTGTCCTGTACCTCTTCCACGCGGGCTTTCAGGGCATCGGCATCCAGCCCTTCAAGGGAACGGCAGAGCTGGATCAACTGGTTGATCTGATTGTCGGTCAGCGTCACATCGTAACGTGCTGCGATCTGAACGATCTGCTCCTTTATCTCCTCGTCCGACATCTGACCCGTCTCGTCCAGCATCATTTTCAGATCGTTTACGATGGAGGTGGAATCCATATCGCCTATCTCATTGGCAAGCTCGCCGGTGATGGTCAGTTCCTGGGTGCTGACGGCTTTTGCCAGATCGTCCAGTTTCTTTCCGGTGATGTCCTCATAGGCTTTATATACGCCGGTGAGAGCAGCCGTACCGCTGACCTCAAAGGGTGCAGCTACAACGATTTTTGCATCGGTGATACCGGCAGTGGCAAGGGCGCTGATGTACATTTCCGGGGTGCACCAGGTGATATTGCTGGTGGTAACGTCCATGCCTGCACCCTCTGCAAGCAGCTCCACATACACACAGGAGATGGAGCGTGTGCCGATAAGGGACTCGTCCACATAGCCTTCCAAATACTCCCGCTCCTCGGCATTGGTGACGGTGAGCTCTGTCACCTCGCCCCGCTTTACATTGAAGAGCTGGTAGACGGAAGCTATCTGTTCTTCATCCAGATTGGCGCCGATAACGGCGCGGCTCTGCCCCTGTTCGGCAAAGGCAGTGACGCCCAGCGAAGAGAGTGTCAAAATTGCAAGTATCATACATATAAGTCTTTTCACATTTTTCATAGCACTTTTCCTTTCCTAAACTATTGGACGCATTGCGTGAGGATATGTTCCATATATTTTATCAAAGCGCCGTGATGTATGTTACCATATTGTAACCTAAAAATAAAGACTTTTCTGTGAACTTAATATTTTTTATGATTTATAACTCTCTCTGCTCATTGAACGAAATACTCTGGTCCTATATTTTTCTCCCCTTAGCTGTGGCCTGCGGGGCAGTATTGACGCTGCGGTGCCGAGGTCTGCAGCTTCGCCGCTTCAAGCAGGCTATGAAGCTGACCCTTGGGAGAATGTTTCAAAAGAACAAAGCCCATACCGGAACAGTGACGCCCTTTCAGGCCGCCGCCACGGCCCTGGCCTCTACTGTGGGCACAGGTAATATTATCGGCACGGCTCAGGCCATAGCCATGGGCGGCCCTGGGGCAGTGTTCTGGATGTGGGTGGCCTCCCTGCTGGGAATGGTGATCAAATACGGTGAGATATGCCTTTCTATTCTGTACCGTCGCCGTGATCCGGAGGGCGGCTATTCCGGCGGGCCCATGTATACCATAGAACTGGGCATGGGCCGGCGCTTTCGCCCCCTTGCGCTGTCCTACGCACTGTTGGCGGCAGCTGCAGCCTTCGGTATCGGCAACATGTCTCAGATCAGTAGCGCCGCCGGAGCGGTGACCGATGCAGTGGTGATTTTTTTACACCTTACGCAGTCCGGCATAGTCCGCTTCCGGCACGCTCTGGGACTGATTCTGGCTCTGTTCACCGGCCTGGCCATCTTTCACGGAGTTACCGGGACAGGGAAGCTCACTTCCCTGCTGGTGCCGCTGATGAGCGTAATCTTCTTTATTGCAGCGGGAGGCGTTATCCTCTGCCATGTCCAGAGATTGCCCGCTGTGTTGTGGAACATTATTCAAAGTGCCTTTTCCCTCAGAGCAATATCCGGTGCCGTTCAGGGTACAGCCTTGCGCCATGCTCTGCAATGGGGTCTTCGGAGAAGTGCCTTTTCCAATGAAGCCGGACTTGGTTCCGCCGCCATCGCTCACGCCGCCGCCGATACAGATTCAGCCCCTGAGCAGGGACTTTGGGGTATCTTCGAGGTCTTTGCGGACACCGTGGTCATCTGTTCCCTTACCGCTTTTTCCATACTGTGCAGCGGTGTAAATATCCCATGGGGTCAAACTGTAGGGGGGGAACTTTTTACCGCATCATTGAAAACGATGTTTGGAAACAGCTGCTCTCTGATTTTCATGGCAGCTTCCATGCTGCTTTTCGCCTTGTCCTCCGTCCTTGGTTGGGCACTGTACGGAAGCTGCTGCGTGAAATACCTTTTCGGCAGCTCCGCTGTGGCCCCATACCGGCTGGCTTTCGCGGCTGCAGTGTATATTAGCTGTATTATGTCAACCGAATTTATTTGGGCTATCGCTGACTGCTTCAATGCTCTTATGGCAGTACCGAATTTTGTCGCCCTGTTTGCGCTGTCCGGGCAGCTTGAAAATGTTACAAAAGACCGTTTCTTTCCGGCATCTCACTGACATTTGTCACGCGGCTTCATTCTGATTATTGACAGTCAGCCCCATTCCGCTTATACTGAACGAAGAAAAATAAGGAGGTATAACTGTGAAAGTTATCATTGCCGACGATTACGGCAAACAGTGTTCCATAGCAGCTGACATCTTTGAAAAGATTATCCGCGCCAAGCCCGACTGCTGTCTCGGTCTTGCAACCGGTTCAAGCCCTGTTGGTATGTACAAGGAGCTTGCCCGGCGCTGCAAGGAGGACGGGCTTGATTTCTCCCGCGTTCACAGCGTAAATCTGGATGAGTATGTAGGACTGGAGCCTACCCATGACCAGAGCTACCGTTATTTTATGGACAGTAACCTCTTTGACCATATCAACATCGACAAGAAAAATACCTATGTTGCCAAGGGCACAGGCGATGTGGAGGCCAATCTGAAAGAGTTCAACGAAGTTCTCTCGCACAGCGACGTGGACATTCAGCTTCTCGGTGTCGGCGGAGACGGTCACATCGGCTTTAACGAGCCGGGTGAGGTTCTTTACGATCACGCCCACAAGGAGATTCTGGATGAAAGCACCATTGATGCCAACGCCCGCTTCTTTGCCAGCCGTGACGACGTGCCCCGCTACGCCGTCACCATGGGTGTGGGCGACATCATGCGTGCAAAGCGCCTGCTGCTCCTTATAAACGGCAAGAAGGAGGATGCCGCTGCTCAGCTTCTTCTGGGCGATAAGATCACCTGCCGCTGCCCTGTCACCCTTATGAAGATTCACCCTGATGCCACCGTCATCATTGACAGAGAACTTGCCGATAAAATCGGCTATAAAGGCTGAAGATAACTAACGAAACAAGGCATGGCCGAAATGCGTCAGGCCTTGTTTTTTCCATGTTGTTTAAAAATTATGTAAACAATATTATGTTCACTATATTATGTAAATTTTCTTGCATATCCACATCGCCTGCAAAGTTCTTCAACCGCCCGTCTTTGTGAAAAACCATGATAGATTTTTTTGGATTTGTTGGTTGACATAATTTCATTTAAACTACTGTCAAACAGGTTTCCGAGGGGAATATCTCCCTCGTGGTCAAGGCAGCAGGGCACCACCGTGCCGTCACACAGAACGCCTATCTGATCCCGCAGGCCATGCCATAGCAGAAGCAGTACTCTCCCCTGTCGGCCGCATCCATGCCGGGCCAGTCAAAACGCTGCCCCGGTTCGAGGAATACTCCGGGTGCCAGAGTCAGGCTGTTCCTGTTCTCTCTCCACGGCAGAGGGAAATTTGCGGACAACACTGTTATAATGTCTCCGTTCAGCTTATCCAATCCGTTTTCATTCCACAGGCGCAATACGCATATTTTACCCTTTTCAGCAGCCTTTGCCCCGAACTCCGCACACATGCGCACATAGCTCTCCGGCTCGCTGCCCTTGTTTGCCTCAAAGGACTGGAGGGAGATATTCACCTTATGTAGGGCATCAGAATTCAAAAGCATCTCCCCGGCTCTATCAAGCAAAGTACCGTTTGTAGTGATAATGACCTTGAAACTCTGTTCTCCGGCAATATTCAGCAGAGCCTTCCACTCCGGATGCAGCAGCGGCTCCCCATCAGGTAAAAATACAGATAATCCGTATGCCACCTGAGCTTTCCGCTGAGCAGTCTGCACTCCTCCGGGCTCATGAAGCGTTTTCCCCGCCGTGTTCCCGGGCAAAACTCGCAGCTTAAGTTGCAGACATTAGTTATCTCGATATATGCCTTTTTCAGCATGACAGTCTCCGTTCAAAAAAGCAGGGTGAAGTTTTCCTCCACCCTGCCTGTTTTATTTCCCCACATCGGTGATTCTCCGCATAATTTCAGGAGCAATTTTCACCACTTTTCGGTCATAGGTCATAAGTCCGTTGATTTCATCTTCCACATCACTGACCTGGGTATACACCGCGGCAGCAAGTCCCTGCTCTATGGCGGGCTTTATCTGCTGCTGATACAGCTCCTCAATGGCGAGCTCCAGCTGAGCCGGCATCTCGAATTTCTTATAGCCGAACGCTTTCCGGCTGTAAGTATGTCCGATGACCTGATGGGCATATCCGCCAAACTCGCTGAGCAGGACGGCTCTGTCGTACTTATCGGCCTTGAAGGAATATTTTTTGAAATACACATGATCGCTTCTGACCTGTCCGATATGCTGGTCGTGCCAACCGGAGGCGTGGTCAATCGTCCGGGTCGCGTCGATGGAGCGGACAAAGTCATGCATTTTCTCTGCATCAAACTGGCCCCAGCCCTCGTTAAACGGTACCCACATGGCAATACAGGGGCAGTTATACAGGTGGTTTACCATCTCGCCAAGTTCGGATTTGAATTCGGCTCTGCCATCAACGCTGCCGCGGCCGAACATGGCATAGGCACTGTCTTTCATATGTACGCCGGTCATAAGCGGAGCGGACACAACCGCCGCGTTATAGCTTCCGCCGCCGCAGGGCATGTCCTGCCAGACCAGCATGCCAAGTCTGTCACAGTGATAATACCAGCGGAGAGGCTCAACCTTGATGTGCTTTCTCAGCATATTGTAGCCCAAGGCCTTGGCAACTCTAATATCATATGCCAGCGCCTCATCGGTGGGCGCGGTGTACAGGCCGTCGGGCCAGTATCCCTGATCCAGAACTCCGTTGTGGAAGTAGGGCTTTCCGTTCAGGAACAGCCGCATGACACCCTTTTCATCCTTTTCAACGGAGAATTTTCTCATGGCAAAATAGCTCTGCACTATATCCTCGCCGCAGCTCACGGTAAAACCGTAGAGCTTGGGATGCTCCGGGGACCAGGCCTCAAACTCCGGCACGGGAATCGATGCCGGAAGCAAATAGGAAAAGCCATTAAACTGTGCATAAGCCGGCTCTTCTCCCACAGTTTCCGCAACGATTTCCACAGCTCCTCCGTCGAAGTCCGGGGTAATATGGAGAGATTTGACGTAAGTTTCAGGCACGGCCTCCATCCACACGGTCTGCCATATACCGCTCTGCGGTGTGTACCAGATACCGCCGCGTTTGGTCTTTTGCTTACCGCGGGTATGCCAGCCCTTGTCGGTGTCGTCGGTGACACGGACAGTAATGGTCATCATACCATTCTCAATGGCATCGGTCACGTCCGCCTCAAAGGGCAGGTAGCCTCCTACATGGCTTGTCACCATCATGGAGTTTACCCAAACGGTTGCCTCCTGGTCCACCGCGCCGAAGTGCAGCAGCACTCGCTTGCCAGCATACTCTTCCGGAACCGCCACCTGACGGCGGTACCACAGGTACTGACCGCTCTTCAGCTGCCGCTCCACGCCGGAGAGGGCTGTCTCCGGCGAAAAGGGCACGGTTATCTGCCCGTCAAACTCGGTGGGGTGACGGCTGGAGTTGTTTATTGCGTAATCCCACTTACCATTGAGACTGCACCAGCCCCGACGCGCAAGTTGGGGTCTGGGGTACTCCGGCAAAGGATTATTGGAATCTACATTATCTGTCCACTTGGTTTTCATCTGCTCCTCCTGTGAAAAGGATATGCGCCCACAAGCCCGATCCGATCTTTGATCAGATTCCTGTTCAATATTCATACTAAAACTTATTAAAACGGTTAAAACCGTTTTATAGCGCGAAGCGCGTTAAGTTTTTATGAGACGTAAATTGTGCCTACGGCACAATTTGAGCGTGCACAGCACGCGGGATTCTTGATTAAACTTTTTAATCAAGAATCAGTAT
>CAZESU010000111.1:0-6239 GCA_964515275.1 uncultured Oscillospiraceae bacterium | reverse complement strand
AAGCAGGAGGACGGTTGGAAAGTCATCACCATCCCGGAAACCGCCACAGAGCTTATTTCAGGTTTCGGTCTCGGCCCCTTTGCCGGCTGCATGTCCATGCTGGAATTTCAGTATTTCGTCATCTCCGACCAGATCCATAAGGAGCAGCTTGCACTGAAGGGTGCGGAAATGGTACAGGAAGAAAACGTCCTCATCATATATGATCGGGCTTTGCTGGACGATAAGGCCTACATCACCGATGCGGAATTTGCTCAGGTACTGTCCAGTTTTGGCAAGACGGAGGAGCAGGTCATTGCCGGATACGACGCGGTGCTGCACCTTGTCACCTGTGCAAAAGGCGCAGAATTTGCCTACAACTACGGAAACGCCGCAAGGTATGAGAGCGTCGAGGACGCACGCCGGATGGATGACAGAACTTTGCGTGCCTGGAGCACGCATCCCGGTCTCAGAATCATCGACAACTCTGTGGACTTTGAGGACAAGATTAACCGGGCCATCGGGGAAATATACCGCATACTGGGCCAGCCGGCACCGGATGTGGAAAAGAGAAAATATCTGATCCGCATGCCGGATGCGGAAGCTCTCAAAGAGGCGTACAGCGCCGTTTCCATAGACATGATGCAGACCTATCTGATCTCGGCAAAGCCCGGCGTGGAGCGCCGTGTCCGCCAGGAAAAGGGCGGAAAGGACTATCTTTATTTCTACACCGAGAAGCGCGTAAGTGAGGACGGTATCCGCTGGGTGACAGAGCGGCCCATATCCGAAAAGGACTACATAGCCTATCTTATGGAGTGTGATGTAAATCTGCACTCCGTACGTAAGACGAAGTATCGCTTCAGCTATCTGGGCAGGCGTCTCGAGATAGACATATACCCCTTTTCCTCGGAAAAGGCGGTGCTGTTCGTATACGGTGACGGAGCTGAAAACGCCCAGCTCCCGCCGGAGATTGCGATATTGAAGGACGTTACCGGTAGTCTGGATTACAAAAATTACCGTCTGGCTAAAACACAGGTGTTATAAAAAACGATTGCTCAGGCATCTGCCTGAGCAATCGTTTTATACTGATATCTGATAGAAAGGTCGATAAAGATTTTCGAGCAGAATTCGCGCCAGACGAGGCGAAGACCGCAGAGCATAATGGATATATATGGTCAAGGGCTTCCACGAAGTATGGCGCAAATTATGCCGGAAAGATTCCGAGATTTCTATCAGATATCAGTATTATTTCTCGTCCCACGTACGTTCACTGATGATGTATCTTGGACGCTGTTTTGTCTCCATATAGATTTTTCCGATATACTCTCCTATGATACCAAGGCAGATCAGCTGCACGCCGCTGACAAAGCAGACAATGCAGGTGGTGCTGGCCCAACCCGCTACAGCCTTGCCGCAGAGGGCAGTGACAATTGCCCAGATGACGCCGACGAAGCTGGCAAAAGCCACAAGGACACCAAAGCCGGTTATCATGTGCAGGGGTCTTACGGAGAGGCTGGTTATGCCGTCAACGGCAAGGGCCAGCATTTTTTTCAGCGGATAGTGACTCTCCCCGGCAATGCGCTCGGCCCGGGAGTAGCCCACACAGGTGCTTTTGAAGCCCACAAGGGGGATCATGCCGCGGAGAAACAGATTCACTTCCCTGAAATTTGCAAATTCCTGAAGTACTCTGGAGCTGATAAGCCGGTAGTCAGCGTGGTTATACACCACTTCCGCACCCATGGCGGAGAGGAATTTATAAAAGCCCTGAGCGGTTGCCCGCTTGAAAAGGGTGTCGGTATCCCGGCTCTCCCGGACGCCGTACACAACCTCACAGCCGTTCAGATACTCGTCCACCATTTTGTCCATGGCGTTGATATCATCCTGCCCGTCGCAGTCGATGGAGATGGTGATATCGCAGTGATCCTTGGCCTCCATGAGTCCTGCCAGCACTGCATTCTGGTGGCCCCGGTTCCGGCTCTGGCTGATGCCCAGATAATGCTCATCGGTTTCGGAGAGCTCCTTTATGATCTCCCAGGTTCTGTCCCGGCTGCCGTCATTTACAAAGAGCACCCGGCTGTCGCCGCTTATCTTACCGGCGGCGGCAAGGGAATGGATCTTCTCAAGAAACATGGGCGCCGTGATGGGCAGCACCTCCTGCTCATTATAGCAGGGAACCACAATGTACAGTACAGCAGGCATTTTCGTCCTCCACACCCGGCTCAGCCGAGAAAATTGTCCAGCTCTTCCACGGTCTTGAAGTAATAGCTGGAATTCCGGCGCATAAAGCGCTCGATCTGTTCGATATCGTTTGCCCAGCCTACCGCGGCAAAGTCCACTCCACAGCTGGAAGCCATATCGAAGCCGGGCTTCAGATCGTCTATCATCAGAAGCTCTTCCGGCTCAAGGCCGTATGTACGCATGATCTCCTGCAGCGGGAAGGGGTTCGGCTTGCGCCGTTCCATGGGCTGATCCCAACCGAACACCATATCCGGCTCCGGCAGGCCGTTTGCCTTATAGTCCCGGAGAATGTTATGCTCAAAGGAGTGTGACACCACGCAGATAAGTCCGCCCTCTGCTTTCTGGCGGAGCATGATCTCCTTTATACCCTTGTAGGCAGTGGGGATATGTTCCTTTACATAGCCGCGCCAGAATTGGGTCTCGTCCTCAAGGTCGGCGTCGGTCATGCCGTAGTCCTGATGGCACATCGGGATGAAGCCCGGATCGAAATTCTGCAGAAAATACTTTTCCAAACTGCAGGTCATGCCCGGACGGCGCAGCTCCAGATACTTCTGAAAGCAGGGGTGGTGTATGGTAGCGGTGCTGTTGACCACGGTGTCGTCATGGTCAAAGACAAGGCATTTATATCTCATTATAACCTCTCGATGCGGTTTAATAGAAAGTCGCCACGGCCTGCTCAGGCGCTTCGCAAAGCCGGGAGTCGATATAAGTCAGTACGGGTCCTTTCTTACCGTAGGCCCGGTTGAACTTGAAGTTAATCTTCGCCGTCAGAACCATCCAGGTATCGTCCTGAATGGTTTCAGCGCCGTCCCACTGGCACACAAGGCCGGCAAACTGGATATCTTCCACACAGCAGGTCATCACATGCCTGCCCACAATGAAAGTGTGTTCGGGCAGCCTTTTTCTCACCAGTGCGCGGCATTTAAAGCGGACGGTCTTGTCCTCGTACTTTTTGGGTTCTTCCGACATGTCCCTGTACCACTCAGCATAGTCGTCGTCCCCGATCTCCACGATGGGAGCCTCCAGGTCAAAGGGCAGCGGGTCCTGAATGTCGTCATACTCCACATTGCCGCCGCTGTACTCATAGGCGATATCGGTACGGCGTGAGGCACCGCGGACGATCTTATGATACTCCATCTTGTCCATGGAGCCCTGAAAGCGGTTAAAGACCACCAGCTCACAGCTTTTCAGCTTGTCATATACAAGCTGGCGCATATTGTTGTTATAGGTAATGAAGGTGTTGGCATCGGCAAACATGAACTCCTGATAGACCATCCATCCCTCGGGCAGAGCTCCATAAAGCGCATCCAGCAGCCACATACCGTTATATTCGATAACAACGCGCTCCGCCTTTGTCTCCTTGAGAAAACGGGTCAGATTTTCGGCAGTCAAATCGCTCTGCTCCTCAATGATGCGGATAAATACGCTCTTGTCCGCGAACTGGTCGGGAGCGTATTCCTCTTCCCCCTCCTCGCAGACCAGAAGCAGGGTGCGCTCGCCGTTGCAGAAGCGGCGATCCTCCAGAGTCTCCTGTATAAACTTGGTCTTGCCCGCTTCAAGAAAGCCTGTGAACAGATATACGGGAACGTCCTTTACTTTACTCAACCTGAAACAGCTCCTTCAGTGCCGGTTCATTCATCTTGGAACCGATGACGCAGAGGCGACCGGTAACGGCGGCACCGCCGCGGCGGATGTCAATCTCACCCGGAACATAGTCAAAGTATATCCACTCGCCGTCGCTTGCATCCACAATGCCCTTTGCGCGGAGGATAATGCCGAACCTGGCCTCGTCCTGCAGTGCGTCAAGAATCGTGCGAAGCTCCGCTTCAGAGAATTTGCGGGGAGTTTCCATGCCCCAGCTTACAAACACCTCGTCCGCATGGTGATGGTGATGGTGGTGATGCTCATCGTGATCGTCATCATCGTCATGGTCATGGCATCCGCAGGTGCAGTTCTCATTGTGCTCATTGTGATCATCGTGATCGTGGTGGTGATGATGTTCGTGCTCCTCATGGTCGTGATCGTCATCATCGTGATCATGGCAGCAGCATTCATCATCGTCGTCATCATCATGGTCGTGATGGTGATGCTCATGCTCCATGTGCTCCAGTTCCTCATGCAGGGCGTTGTGCTCCATGGCCTCTTTGATCTGCTCGCCGTTGAGCTGGGCCCAGGGGGTAGTGATCAGTCCGGCCTTGGGATTCAGGCCCTTGAGAAGCTCAGCGGAAGCAAGGATTTTGCTTTCCCCGGCAGTATCGGTACGGCTGAGAACAATAAGGTCTGCATTTTCCACCTGGTCGTTGAAAAACTCGCCGAAATTGCGCATATACATACGGCACTTGCCTGCGTCCACCACGGTCACCTTTGCGCCGATGTGAGTGCCTTCCACCTTCTCCACTGCCTTTGCCACGTCGGATAGCTTGCCCACACCGGAGGGCTCGATGATGATACGGTCAGGGGCGTATTCGTCCATAACCTTTTTAAGAGCCTTGGTGAAGTCACCCACCAGCGTGCAGCAGATGCAGCCGGAGTTCATCTCGGTAATCTCCACGCCTGCGTCCTTTAAAAAGCCGCCGTCGATGGCGATCTCGCCGAATTCGTTTTCAATCAGGACAAGCTTCTCGCCCTTATAGCCTTCCGCAATCAGCTTGCGGATAAGAGTGGTCTTACCTGCGCCAAGAAATCCTGAGAAAATGTCTATTTTTGTCATGGTACATACCTCCATGTATTATTTTTCCTCTAAAAGAAAATTATATCACTTTTATTTGTCCGTCACAAGCAGGAAAGGTATTTTCCTCCGTAAACAAACTGTAAATCATGGAAAAAGCGGCGCAAAAGCGCCGCCTTTTCCGTCTGAACTTTTTCAGCAGAGCTGGCTGCCGGCGGGAACACTGTCATCCAGAATCACAAGGTGCAGCTCCTCCTGGCCGTTTACCTCGCGGACGGCGGAGAGCAGCATACCGTTGGACATCTGCCCTATCATCTTTCTGGGAGGCAGGTTCAAAATGGCGACCACAGTCTTGCCTACAAGGTCTTCCGGCTCATAATACTTGTGAATACCGGAGAGGATCTGACGGGGTGTGCCGCTGCCGTCATCCAGCGTGAACTTGAGCAGTTTTTCAGACTTCTTCACGGCCTCGCAGGAGAGTACCTTGCATACGCGCATATCACACTTTGCAAACTCGTCAATGCTCACATCGGGCAGAACGGGCCTGGACTTGGGTGCGCTCTGTGCCTGCTGCTTTTTCTCCAGTTCCTCCAGAGCCTTTGCCATGTCAATACGGGGGAAGAGAGTCTCGCCCTTGTGAACAGTGACATCTGCAGGAAGAACGCCGTACTCGCCGGTCTTGTCCCAGGCGGTATACTCGGCGGTAGCGCCGATCTGGGCAAAAGCCTTTTCGCAGCTTGCGGGAATAAAGGGAGTCAGCATCACAAGGGAGACACGCAGAACCTCCAGCAGATTATACATAACGGTGGCCAGACGCGCCTTCCTGCTCTCGTCCTTTGCCAGCACCCAGGGGGCGCACTCGTCGATGTACTTGTTTGCACGCTGAATGAGCTTGAATACCTCTTCCAGAGCCAGATGCAGCTGCAGAGCGTCCATCTGTTTTGCATAACGATCCCTGGTCGTCTTTATCATCTCTATCAGCTCATCGTCAAGAGCATCTGCCTCACGGTCGGCGATCAGAGTGCCGCCGAAATACTTCTCCACCATGGCGGTGGTGCGGGACACCAGATTGCCCAGATCGTTTGCAAGGTCAGTATTGATGGTGTTGATCAGCAGCTCGTTGGAGAAGTTGCCATCGGAGCCGAAGGGGAAAGTGCGCAGCAGGAAGAAGCGCAGCGCATCCACGCCGAACATATCCGCCAGCACATAGGGGTCCACCACGTTGCCCTTGGACTTGGACATTTTGCCGCCGTCGATCACCAGCCAGCCGTGGCCATAGACCTTCTTGGGCAGGGGGAGATCCATGCTCATGAGCATGGCAGGCCAGATGATGGAGTGGAAACGGACGATCTCCTTG
>CAZESU010000110.1:0-6322 GCA_964515275.1 uncultured Oscillospiraceae bacterium | reverse complement strand
CCCATTCACTAGATAGTATATCATACTTGTCTAGCAAATGGGGTGCAGTTCAAAAACCGCCCGGGGTTCCTGTATTATTTCTTTTTCGTCAGATTATTTGACAGTAAAAAGAAAAATAATGGACAGTGTTTATGAAGAAAAAACTTGATTTTTTAGACGAATGCTGTTAATCTGTATAAAGAGCAGGAAGTAAAGTGGAAATGACAGCATGAGTACGGCACAGCCGTGTATGCGACGAAGTACAAAGTGAGGGAAAGCCTTGAAGAAAAAAAGCAGGCCGCTGTGTGAGACGCCGAGAAGAGGAGTCTTTTGTGGGCCGGACAAATATCTTTTGCTTCAGGAATTATCCATTACGGAGGAGATGTACCCTGTAATGGAGCTGGACAGCTATTTTATACTGGTTCGGAAGGGCAGAGGTATATTCATCATCAACGGCGAGGAATTCCCTGTGGAGCCGGGCTGTGTATCATGGATTCAGGCTACGCAGGTTCTTACCATATGCCCCGATTATGGAGAACCGCTGAAAATCTGGGTATGTGCCTATGATTATCAGCTTTTGAGCTACTATATGTTCCGCCAGATCAGCGCCAGCAACGAGACGGAGATCGTAAACGGTCTGCCGGTCATCGGTCCGGATGGTGCGGAAGTCAAGGCTATACAGAGGCTTTTTTATCAATTCAGGGAGCTGTGCAAAAAAGGCGGGCGTGGTACTGCCGTTATCAGAAGTTCCTTTTTAAGGAAGATAGAGGTGCTTTATAACCGGGTTGCCCGCAGCATGAAAGGGCAATACAAATTCAGCGACATACCCCTTGGCAGACGCGCAAGCCTCTACATTGCCGCCCACAGTACCGAGAATCTGACTGCTGAGAAGGTCGCCAAGGCAGTAGGTTCCAGCGAGTCCTCACTGAACCATGCTCTGCTGGTAGTCACTGGGCTGAACTACAACCAGTATCTCAGCCGCATACGTCTTGTGCTGGCCACCACCTATTTTCTTTATGACAGTCTGCCCTTTGATTACATTGCGTCTATTTCCGGCTTCAATATGGACATCACTTTTTTCCGGCGTTTCAAAAATCTGACCGGCATGACGCCCCAGAGCTATCGGGAGCAGATGCTGTGTGACGGGAAAGACAACAGCATATACCGCGGCATGATCATGAGCGAGACGCTGATATCCGCCATAAGCTATCTGTATGAAAATCTGACGGAATATATCGATGTGGAGACCATCGCCAAAGCCCTGTATACCTCCGGCAGCATTCTGCGAAACCAGTTTAAATCCTGCCTCAACACCAGCTATAAGCAGGTCCTGTCCCAGTTCAGGGTGAGATATGCCGAGGCTCTGCTGACCACAACGGATCTGCCAACAGTGGATATTGCCATAGAGTCCGGCTTCGGTTCAGACCGGACGATGGGCAGAGTATTTTTCAACATCAACGGCATGTCGCCCTGCGAGTTCAGAAAGCTTCGCACCGGCAGGAGAAGCAGAAATGGTAAATAAAAACATTTTTGAAAAAGATACAAATGCGGCGGAAAAATCCGCCGGAGCTCCCGTCTCTTTTGGTTCACACAACTATTTTGTGGAAAATGTTCTGCCGGACAACATTCAGGCATGTCTGCGCAGGATAAGCTCCCCCACCCCTTATGTGAACAATCGGGACGAGGTGTTTTTGCTGGTGCGCTCCGGTACCGGAACCATGCTGGTAAACGGCCTTGAATATAAGCTGCGGCCAAACACACTGATTAACCTGGGTCCCTTTCACAGATACCGCTTTATTCCCGATAAGGGACAGCAGCTCGAGATTGCCGACAGCAGAATGAACAGCGGTACCTATGTCTATATGATAGCAAACCCCTATCTGAAGATGGAACAGTTCTTCGTTACCTCCGAGCCCCCGGTAGTCTATCTGACAGGCCTTCTGGCGGATATCGCCAACGACTCCATGAAAGGTCTTCTGGAGGAGATGGAGAACAAGTCCGAGGACAGGATGCAGCTCTGCTTCTGCTATATGTTGGATCTTTTCGGAATCATAACCGAAAAGATGCCCAAAGCATATTTCCGCCAGATTCCGGAAAATTCAAAAGAAAGCGAATAAGTTTGGCGCGCTGTTCCCGCCATCCTTCTGCATATCAAAACGCGGCAGACCAATATGGCCTGCCGCGTTTTGATATGCCTCCTAATATTGCTGGTAAAATATCATTTTTTGACGTTTGCTTTTATGAGAAAACAGGAAATTTTGGCTGTCTATGTATGCTGAAAACTGTTAAAATATTGTCGCACGATTAAATAAATGATCTGGTGGCGTGTAATAGGGTTTGGGAAGGCCCCGTAATTCAACACTATGTTTATTTAAGAAAGGAAGTACTTCAGCATGTTTGAAAACGAATTCAACGGAAAAGTAGTAGTCATTACCGGCGGCAGCCGTGGCATTGGCTTTGCAGCAGTCAAGGGTTTTCTGGCCGCTGGCGCAAAGGTCTGCTTCCTCAGCCACTATGAGGAGACCGGTGCAAAGGCTCTGGCAGCTCTGAAAGAGATCAACCCCGACTATGAAGTATTTAATAAGGTCATCGACCTGTGCGATTTCAAGGCAGCGCAGGAACTGTACAAGGAAGTTGAAGCAAAATGGGGCCGCATCGACGTGGTCATCAACAATGCCGGCACCGACTCCAGCACCTGGATCACCAAGCTGAAGCAGTCCGAGTGGGATGATGTCTGCAACCTGAACATGAAGGCCGTCTTCAACATGAGCAAGTACGCTCTGCCCTATCTGCAGAAGACCAAGGGCTGCCTCATCAACACCGCTTCCGTAGCCGGCGTTTACGGCACTCCCACCGGCCTGCCCTACCCCGCCACCAAGGCTGCCGTCATCGCAATGACCAAGTCTCTGGCCTACTCCATGGCTGACCGCGGCGTCCGCGTCAACTGTGTCGCTCCGGGCGTTGTCAACACCGATATGGTGGCTTCCATGCCCAAGTTTGCCAAGGACTCCGTGGGTGACACCATCCCCATGAAGCGCTTCGGTGAGCCTGAGGACATCGCCAATGCCATGCTGTTTTTGGCCTCCAGCGCAGCCTCCTACATCACCGGCACCTGCCTGCAGGTAGACGGCGGCTACCGCCCCAACAATCAGCCCCGGTAATTCGGTCAGCGCCCTGCTGCCGGCCTTCGGTCTGCAGCAGGGTAAAATCTCAGAAATATAAGAGGTATTTCTTATGGGAGCCACTACTGAGCATTTCAACATTTTCAACACCGGCGATGCAAGCTTTTTCACTCCGGGAAAACAACTGGAGAATATTGCGAAGGTAAAGCCCGACGCGCCCGCCATAATTTACATATCTCCCGAAAACAAAGAGAGCATTATGACCTGGCGCTCTCTGGAGTCGCTTTCCAACCGTATCGCATGGTATCTGATTGATCAGGGGATCAAGCCCGGAAAGAGCGTTATCGTAGCTCTTCCCAATATCCCGACCCATATTGCCATAGCCTTTGGTATATGGAAAGCCGGCGGCTGCTATGTCCCTGTCTCCAACAGAGTACCCCAGCGCAACATGGCCGAGATCTGCGAGTCGGTTTCTCCCTCTCTGGTCGTAACCAACCGCAAAAAGCCTGACGGCTACAAAAGTCTGAGCACTTCTGCGCTTAAGACTCTCTGTGCCGAGTATTCAGACGAGATGCCCCCTGACATTCTGGCCATTCCCAATCTGGCCAACTGTTCCGGCGGTACCACTGGAAAGACCAAGGTCATCCAGCAGAATTTCGCTGCCGGCGAAAGCGACGAGGGTCTTCAACGCTGGTTTTCCTACACCGGCATGAACTTTGAGATGCGTCAGCTCCTGGCAGGTCCTCTGTTCCACGGCGCCCCTCATACAGCTGCTTTTAACGGTCTTTACAGCGGCAACACGCTTGTGATGTCCTCTTCTCTTGACGCTGCCAATATCGTAAAGCTTATAAAAAAGTATCAGATAGAATATGTGCAGATGGTTCCCACGCTTATGCAGCGCATCATCAAGCTGCCGGATTTCAGAAAAGAAGACCTGGCAAGCCTGAAAGCCTTGAGTCATACCGGCGGCGTGTGCTCCAGCGACCTTAAGCTCCAGTGGCTGGAAATTATTCCGCCGGAGCGTCTGTACGAGATATACTCCATGACCGAGTGCATCGGTATGTCCTCCATACGGGGCGACGACTGGCTGAAGCATCAGGGCAGTGTGGGCAGAATGGTAGGCGGCAAGATCTCCATCCGCGATGAGGACGGGAACGAGCTCCCCACCGGTGAGATCGGTGAGATCTTCATGAACTGGGGAGAATGCTCTCCCCCTGTGGAGTACAAAAATGTCCCTCAGCTCGACAGCGATGACAAGGGCTATAAGAGTGTGGGCGATATGGGCTATGTGGACAGCGAGGGCTACCTCTACTTTGCCGACAGACGCAGCGATATGATCGTCACCGGCGGCGAGAATGTTTTCGCGGCAGAAGTGGAGACCGTGCTGAAAAAGCACAAAAAGGTCGTGGACGCTGTTGTAGTCGGTCTTCCCGACAAGGAATGGGGTCACCGCATCCACGCAATTGTGGAAGCCAGTGAACCGGTGAGTGAAAAAGAGCTTATTAAATTCTCTTTGAACTATCTTCCTCCTTATAAAATGCCTAAATCCTTTGAGTTTGTGGACGCAATACCGCATAACGAAAGCGGAAAGGTGGTAAGAAGCCAGCTTATTGAAGAGAGCCTGAAAAAAGGCTTCTGATACAGCGGGTCCAATCCCTAAGTAATTACTCTATCAATCATTGTGTTCTAACGGCACGGCTGCCGGAAGCGACAGCAAGTCGTTAAAAAAATAAAAAAGTGAAAGGAAAGTCGTAATGTTTAAGTCTATCGATAACAACCTTACTCAGAAATTCGACGAGTATCCTCAGTTTGGTGTTCTGCAGGGCGTTAAAGTTTTCGTCTCCGGCACCAACATCGCCGGCCCCTTCGCTGGCTGCCTGATGGCTGAGATGGGCGCAAAGGTTCTCCAGGCCGAGTCCCCCAACATCGCTTGCCAGACCCGCGGTACCACCGCATGGGCACAGAACCACCGCAACGAGTATTCCATCACCATCGATGTCTCCAAGCCCAGAGGCAAGAAAGTGTTCCTCAAGTGCATTGAGTGGGCAGACATTTGGATTGAGGCAGGCCGTCCCGGCGCATATGCAAAGCGCGGTCTTTCCGACTCCGTTCTTTGGCAGCACAACAAGGCTCTGACCATCGTTCATGTCTCCGGCTATGGCCAGTTCGGTCCTGCAAAGGACAAGGCCTCCTACGACGTTTCCGGTCAGGCAATGGGCGGCTATATGTACATGAACGGCACCAGCCCCACCTGCCCCCCTCTGAAGGTCAACCCCTATCTGTCTGACTACGTGACCGCTTACAACGCCTGCATGGTAGCTCTTGCCGGCTACATCAGCGCGCAGAAGACCGGTGAAGGCGACTCCTGCGACGTGGCACAGTACGACACCATGTTCCGTCTGCTGGACAACTACCCCAGCAAGTGGTTCAACTATCCCAACGGCTATCCCAAGGCCGGCGAGCCTGTTCCTTACCGTACCGGCAACAAGCACGACATGGCATGCTGCTTCTCCTTCTACGATACCAAGGACGGCGGCTCCATGTTCGTGGCTATCGCAGGCCAGGGTCCCGTTTCCCGCGGCTATCCCATCATCGGCATGGGCAAGCAGGGTGTGGACTTCCCCAACAAGTGCACCGGTATTCCTCTCTACGATCCTCTGGGGCAGAAAGCAGAGAAGCTCTGCGAGAAGTTCTGTGCTGAGCACACCTGCGACGAGTTGGAAGAGATCTTCACCAAGGCCGGTGTTCCCTGCCAGCGTGCCTATGGTCCTGAGGACATCCTCAACGACAAGCAGTACGAAGCCCGTGAGAACCTGGTTGAGTGGGAAGACCAGTGCTTCGGCAAGATGAAGGGCATCGGCGTCACCAATATCTTCAAGAAGCATCCCTCTCAGATCGTTGCCGCAGCTCCCTGCTTCGGCGAGCACAACCGCGAGGTTCTCACCTCCTTCGGTTACACCGAGGAAGAGATCAACGCCATGTACAAGAGCGGCGAGATGGTCACCTGGACTCCCGCAGACACTGCACGCAACAAGCTGTATGTTGAGTGGCGCTTCTTCTGGGATCCCGAAAATCAGGCAAAGCGTATTGGCCTGCCCTATCCTCCCAAGCACTAATCCTTACATCGCAATGAAAAAGAGACATGCTTTCGCATGTCTCTTTTTTTATTGGTTCTATAATAAATGTTGGGGTAGCGAAGCCGAAAGGCAGAGCTACACCCA
>CAZESU010000109.1:0-6346 GCA_964515275.1 uncultured Oscillospiraceae bacterium | reverse complement strand
ATCAATCTGGGCAAGGCGCTGGGCATAGATTTCGTGCAGGAGGTTGTGGCAGTCGCCTCCGCATTGCAATTTACAGCACCTCAGACTGACGTGGCCATTGAGCTTGGCGGCGAGGATGCAAAGATCATCTACTTCAAGGGCGGCCTTGAGGAGCGCATGAACGGCGTGTGCGCCGGCGGTACCGGCTCCTTTATTGACCAGATGGCAGCCCTTTTACAGACAGACGCCTCCGGCCTTAACGAAGAGGCCGCAAATTACAAGGAAATTTATCCCATTGCCGCCCGCTGCGGCGTTTTTGCCAAGACGGACATCCAGCCCCTGATAAACGAAGGTGCCACCAAGGCAGACCTTGCCGCCTCCATTTTTCAGGCAGTAGTGAACCAGACTATTTCCGGCCTGGCCTGCGGTAAGCCCATAAGAGGCTGTGTTGCGTTTTTGGGCGGACCTCTGCACTTCCTGCCGGAGCTGAAGAAAGCCTTCATCCGCACATTGAAGCTGACGCCGGACATGGTTGTTGACCCGGAAGACTCTCACCTCTTCGCCGCCATGGGCGCTGCGCTGGCGGCGGAGGACGCGGAAGCCGCCTCTCTCTCCGCTCTCATTGACAGGCTCAACGGTGGAATTGAGATGAGCTTTGAGCTGAACCGGGTACAGCCGCTGTTCGTCTCTCAGGAGGAGTACGACAGCTTTCTTGCCCGCCACGCTAAGGCCGTTGTACCCAAGGCAGAGCTTGAGAGCTATTCGGGAAACTGCTTTCTCGGCATAGATGCAGGCTCAACCACCACCAAAATCGCTCTCATCGGTAGCGATGGGCAGCTTTTATATTCCTACTACGCAAACAACCAGGGCAGTCCCATAAAGACCGCCATGAACGCTGTGGCCGACCTGAAAAAGCACATCCCCGCCTCCGCCCATATCGTGCGGGGCTGCTCCACCGGTTACGGCGAAGCACTGCTGAAATCCGCCTTCGGTCTGGACGAGGGCGAGGTGGAGACCATTGCCCACTGCACTGCCGCCGCCTTCTTTGACCCGCAGGTGGACTGCGTGCTGGATATCGGCGGGCAGGACATGAAGTGCATCAAGCTCAAAAACCACGCAGTGGACACCATCATGCTCAACGAGGCCTGCTCCTCCGGCTGCGGCTCTTTTCTTGAAAACTTTGCAAACTCCCTGGGGCTTACGGCAGAGCAGTTTGCCCACGAGGCGCTTTTCGCGGAAAATCCGGTGGATCTGGGCACCCGCTGCACGGTGTTTATGAACTCCAATGTAAAACAGGCGCAGAAAGAGGGTGCCTCCGTTCAGGACATCTCTGCCGGTCTCGCTTATTCTGTTATCAAGAATGCCCTGTATAAGGTCATAAAGCTGACGGATCCGGCTTCCCTTGGCACACACATCGTGGTTCAGGGCGGTACCTTCTATAACCCCGCTGTTCTGCGGGCCTTTGAGCGCATTTCCGGCGTTGAGGTCACCTGTCCTGACATTTCCGGCATCATGGGTGCCTTCGGCGCAGCTCTTATTGCCCGGGAGCGCTATCACGGACAGGAGAGCAGCATGCTCTCTCTGGATGAGATGCTCGCTCTTACATACACAAGTTCCACCGCCCGCTGCGGCGGCTGTTCCAACCACTGCATGCTGACAGTGAACAAGTTTCCCGGCGGCAGACGGCACATCACCGGCAATCGCTGTGAAAAGGGACTTGGCGGAGGTTCGTCCAAGGACAAGGGGCCAAACCTGATCGCTTACAAGCTGAAACGTATTTTTGACTATGAGTCCCTTCCCGCCGAGAGCGCTCCCAGAGGCGTTATCGGCATTCCGAGGGTGCTGAACATCTACGAAAACTATCCCTTCTGGGCCACCTTCTTCAAGCAGCTTGGCTTCAGCATCGTGCTCTCCCCTGTGTCTGACAGAAAGATCTATACGCTGGGTATGGAGTCCATTCCCTCGGAATCTGAATGCTATCCCGCGAAGCTGTCCCACGGCCATGTACAGTGGCTCATTGACAACGGCGTAAAGACCATTTTCCACCCCTGTGTTTTCTATGAACATCAGGAGACACCGGGGGCACAGAATCACTACAACTGCCCCATTGTTGTCTCCTATCCCGAAAACCTGAAAAACAACGTGGAGGATGTGTCCAGCGGCAAAGTGCACTATATCCGCCCATTTATCGCCTTTACCAGTGAAAAAACAGCGGCTGACAGGCTCGTGCGCATGTGTCAGGAGGAATGGAACATCCCCGAGAAGGAAGTCCGTGCCGCTGTACATGCAGCTGTACTGGAGCAGACTCACGCCAAGGAGGATATCCGCGCCGAAGGTGAAAGGATATTGGAATGGGTCAGGGAAAACAATCGCCAGGGTATCGTCCTTGCCGGCAGACCCTACCACATAGACCCGGAGATCAACCACGGCATCCCCGAGCTGATCGCCTCCTACGGTCTGGCCGTGCTCAGCGAGGACAGCCTGCCTCTGGACTTTACGCCTGAGCGGCCCCTGCGTGCAAACGACCAGTGGGTCTACCATTCAAGGCTGTATTCTGCCGCTCAGTTTGTGGGAATGCATTCGGAGCTGGAGCTGATCCAGCTGAACTCCTTCGGCTGCGGCCTGGACGCAGTGACTACGGATCAGGTCTCCGACATTCTGGAACGCTGCGGCAAGATATACACCTGCCTGAAGATCGACGAGGTCAATAATCTGGGCGCAGTGCGCATTCGCATCAGAAGCCTTCTTGCCGCCATGCGGCAGCGGCAGGAAAAATCTCTTCCCTCCGCTCCCGGTGATGTAGCATACCACCGCACGGAGTTTACCCGGAAAATGTTCCAGCAGAGCTACACCATCATTGCCCCTCAGATGAGCCCCATACACTTCGACCTGCTTTCACCGGTGTTCCGTAAATACGGCTATCATCTGGAAGTGTTGGATAACGACAATCGGGCTGCGATTGACATTGGGTTGAAATACGTAAACAACGATGCCTGCTTCCCCTCTATCACAGTGGTAGGGCAGATCATGGAGGCCGTACTCTCCGGCAGATATGATACCGATCGGCTTGCCATCATCATGACCCAAACCGGCGGCTGCTGCCGCGCCAGCAACTATGTGGGCTTTATCCGCAGGGCGCTGGACAAGGCAGGCCTGTCCCATATCCCTGTTATCTCTCTGAACGCAAACGGCATGGAGAAAAACCCGGGCTTTAAACTGAGCCCGGCGCTGCTTCTGGCGGCGGGTAAGGCCTTGGTATACGGCGATCTGTTTATGCGCTGCCTGTACAGAGTCCGCCCCTATGAGCTTGTTCCCGGCTCCGCAAACGAGCTTCACCACAAGCTGCGTGACATGTGCATCGACTCTCTGATCAATGAGAGCGGCATGCGCAGCTACGCAAAGCTCTGCCGGTATATCGTGGAGCAGTTTGATATTCTGCCCATACACGAGGACATGAAGAAACCGCGTGTAGGCATTGTGGGAGAAATACTGGTCAAATACATGCCTCTTGCCAACAACCACCTGGTGGATCTACTGGAGCGCGAGGGGGCAGAGGCTGTTGTGCCGGAGCTTTTGGATTTCATGTGCTATTGCCTGTATAACTCCGGCTACAAACACGAATTTCTGGGTGGCACATGGGCCTCGGCAAAAATATCGGAGATCGCTGTGGAGGCGCTGCAGAGGCTGAGGAAACCGGCGCTGGATGCACTGAAGGAAAGCCGCCGCTTTGAAGCGCCTGCTCATATAAGCCGGGTGGCAGAGCTGGCAAAGCCCTTCCTCTCCATCGGCAACCAGTACGGTGAGGGCTGGTTCCTCACCGGCGAGATGGCGGAGCTTCTCACCAGCGGTACCCCCAATATTGTCTGCATACAGCCCTTTGCCTGCCTGCCGAACCACGTCGTAGGCAAAGGGGTCATCAAGGCGCTGCGAAGCGCTTACCCGCAAGCGAACATCGTAGCCGTGGACTATGACCCGGGTGCCAGCGAGGTAAACCAGCTCAACCGCATCAAGCTGATGCTCTCTGCCGCAAAAAAGGCGCTGGAGGGTGAAAAACCGCATAAGGGCGAGCCTGTTGCGGTATAATTGAAATGAGAGCACGGAAAATCCGCAGATTTTCCGTGCTCTCATTTTTATACTGTTTTCAGCTGCTTTTTCCTGAAGTGCTGGTAATATACTGTGAAGGCCAGAGAGGTGAGGAACCATGTGAGCGGGTAGCTGACGACTACAGCCAGAATATTGTGCCAGCGGGGCACCACCATAAAGATCCACAGCACGCGCATCAGACAGATACCCACCGCCGTGATAATTGTAGGCACAAGAGTGTCCCCCATGCCGCGCAGGCTTCCGCTGAGTATCTCCACAGGTACATACAGCCAGTACCAGGGTGCAAAACAGAGCATCAGCTTTGCCGCTGTGTCTATTACCGACATGTCATCTGTGAACAGGAGATAAAAGTATCTGCCGCAGGCAGTAAACAGTGTATCGGTAAACACCGTTATCAGCATGGCGATGGTCATACTCAGCTTTACGCTGCTCTTCACCAGGTCAAAGCGCCGTGCGCCGAAGTTCTGCCCTACAAGGGTCATAACGGAAATGCCGAAAGCGCTCATTACAAGCCATGTAAAAGCGTCCAGCTTACACATTGTAACCCAGGATTATATAGCTGCTGAAAAAGATTCCAAGCAACACAGGAAAAAAAGAATATCAAAAGCTGTTTCCAGATAACGCCTTCCGTTATTTCGTTTACGCTTTTGTCAAGGCTGTGCATGACTTCTCTATATCTCCCGTCAAAAGAAATGATAAATTCTCCCCTTACAGGAAGCGATCGATACGCTGACTGATCTCGTCCAGCTTTTCCCTGACATGCTCACGCCCGTCCATTATCTCGGATCGGATCTCATCCAGATTGCTCCGTACCTCAAAATAGGCGTTCTGCTGCCGCTCCTTGCTCCTGTACAGGTCGTCCATCACCTTTGCAGCGGCGTGGCACAGGTCGTCGGAAAAGCGTTCATGCTGGGGGTAAAGGCCCGCTCTATCGTTCTCTATAACCGTCTGATACCGGTCATAGGCGGCTTTGACAGAGCTCTCCCATGACATATACAGATCCCGCTGGGCTCCTTCGCCCATACGCTTCACAAACTCGCGTTCAGAGCAGAGCTTCTGAAGCATGGCGGCCATGGATCCGGCATTTTCTTCGATCAGGAATCCGTTTACTCCGTCAACCACATCCTCGGCAGCACAGCTTCCCGCAACCAGTACGCTGGGCAGGGCACATGCCGCAGCCTCCCGCACCACGAGGCCGTTGGTGTCAAAGGTGGAGGGGAAGAGGAAAACATCGGCCCTGCAATACCAGGCGCGGATCATGTTCCTGTCGCGTATGGGCGGAGCAAAAAACACTTTTCCATCAAGACCCAGAGATTCACAGTAAGCGCATATCTCCTCCTTGTCATTTCCCGCACCCACAAACACCATACGGAAATCCTCGCCCTTGTCGCTGAGCGTTTTCAGGGCATCCAGCGTAATCCTGATCCCTTTATACCACATCATGCGCCCCACGAACAGGAACACCGGCAGGCCTGCCGGAAGGTCATAGCTCTCGGTAGCCTCGGCAATCAGCCGATCTGAAACTCTGCCCTTGGGAAAATCCACGCCGTTTGGCATGACAATATAGTCACCCTCATAGCCCAGCTTATGCAGATTTTCCCCCGCACCGTGACTGACCGTCCACACCTCGTCGCAGGCGGAAATATTCTGCACCAGAAGTCTGGCGGCCTCCTCCTGCAAATGCCGGTTTTTGATCGCATTTGCGATGTCGATGTCAAACTTTGTATGGTATGTAAACACCAGCGGCACATTTATCCTGTCCCGAAGAGCCCTTGCAAAAATCGTGGACGTTATGGGACAATGGCTGTGAATAATGTCAAAGTGCGACTCCTCCAGTCTGTTCATAACCTCTGGGGAAAAGGGTATGCCAGCACGGTAGCCTACGTATTTCGTCATGTCCAGACTGGGGTATCTGACCACCGGGAATCCAAAGCCGCTGTCATCCGCATCCGGGTGGGTAGGTGTTACCACAGTGGCTGTTCCAAGCTCTTTTGAAATAATCTCTGCATAGTTTGTAACAGCATTTGCCACGCCGTCAATTTCCGGCGGAAAGGAATCGTTTATAAGACAGACATTCAGTTTTTCCATAACATCCTCCGAAAAATTTCTGTACAGAAAAGATTATATCCGCAAAACTGTTTATTTCAAGAGGAAAAGCGCAAAAAACAGACGGTGCATTTGGACGGGTCAGATAAGGAAGTATTTTGTATGTAAGGTTGCGGTGCAGCTCGTTTGGGCTGCACCGTTTCCTTTTGCTCACGCC
>CAZESU010000108.1:0-6417 GCA_964515275.1 uncultured Oscillospiraceae bacterium | reverse complement strand
TGGGGCAGTTTACATAATCCGCCGTTCCCTTGTCATAGCGGGAGGCAAAGAAGGCATTGTCCATGTCCACGCTCTCCAAGGTCACGATGGGAGCCACTGCGTCAAAGAAGTGCAGGTCGCTGTCCGGGCAGAGGGCCGCGATCCGTTCGGCGATGGCATCGCTGCTGAGAGGGCCGGTGGCAATGACCACCTCGCCCTCGGGGATCTCGGTGGCCTCGGCCTCGATGACCTCTACGTTTTCATGGGCTCTCAGCTTGTCGGTGATATATTGGGAAAAGCCCACCCGGTCCACCGCAAGGGCGCCGCCGGCGGCTACGCGGTTGATATCGGCGCTCTCCAGAATCAGAGAGCCCATTTTCCGCATCTCCGCCTTCAGAAGCCCGACGGCGTTGGTAAGCTCGTCGCTTCTCAGGGAGTTGGAGCACACCAGCTCCGCAAAAAGGGGAGAGACGTGGGCAGGCGACATTTTCTGTGGTTTCATTTCCACAAGGCGAACCTTGATGCCGCGTCTGGCGAGCTGCCATGCGCACTCACTTCCGGCAAGGCCCGCGCCGAGAACTGTTACAGTTTTCATGCTTTATTCCTTCGTTTCAGCCGTTTTCTTTCGGGCGGTCTTTTTTGCCGCCGGTTTTTTCTCGGTATCGGTTTTCTTTGTGGTTGTTTTCTTTGCCGCCGTTGTCTTTTTTGCTGTGGTTTTCCCGGCTGCTGCAGGCTTTTTCTCGGCGGGTTTCTTTGCTGACGCCGTCTTTTTGGCGGCCTTCTTTGCCTCCGCCTCGGCCTTCTCCTCGGGGGTCTTTTTCTTATATACCCGCTTGTCCTCAGGCACGAAATTGGGGCAGCTCTCGTTGATGCAGAAGGACTTTAACGGCCCCCTGCCGCTGCGCTTGAACATGGTCTTGCCGCAGGCGGGACAGAAATCCTTGGTGGGCACGTCCCAGGTGATAAAGCCGCAGTCCACACCTCTCTCGCAGGCGTAAAACACATAGCCCTTCTTGGAGGTGCGCTTGAGTATTCTGCCGCCGCAGCGGGGGCATTTGCCCGGCATTTCCACCACAATGGGCTTGGTAAAGGTGCACTCCGGGAAGCCGGGGCAGGCCAGAAAATAGCCGAATTTGCCCTTTTTCACCACCATCTGCCTGCCGCAGACGTCGCAGTACTCATCGCTGAGCACATCGGGCACCTTGATGCGCACACCGTCCATGGCGGTCTCGGCGTCGTTCATTTCCTTGTCAAAATCCTTATAGAAATCCGCCAGCACCTGCCGCCACTGGGCCTTGCCGTTTTCAATCTCATCAAGCTCGGCCTCCATCTGGTTTGTGAACTTCAGATCCACAATATCGGCAAAGTACTCCTTCATAAGCCCCGTCACCACTTCTCCCAGAGGAGTGGGGCGCAGGTACTTGCCTTCCTTGATCACATAGTCATGGGAGGTTATCGTGGATATGGTAGGCGCGTAGGTGGAGGGACGGCCTATACCCTTCTCCTCCATGGCGCGGATCAGCGTGGCTTCGGTAAAGCGGGCGGGGGGCTGCGTAAACTGCTGGTCCGGCAGCATCTTTTCCAGATACAGCCGCTCTCCCTCGCTGAGAGAGGGCAGGGGGTTTGCCAGCTCAGAGCTCTCCTCGTCCTTTGTCTCCTCATATACGGCGGTATAACCGGGGAATTTCAGCTCGGAATAATTGGCGCGGAAGTTATAGCCATTGGAGATCACATCCACAGACACACTGTCATACACCGCATTTGCCATCTGGCAGGCGGTGAAGCGGCCCCATATGAGCCGGTAGAGCCGATACTGCTCCTGGGTCAGATCCTTTCTCACCACTTCCGGGGACAGGAACACATCGGTGGGCCGGATGGCCTCATGGGCATCCTGGGCGCCGGCCTTGGTCTTGAAGCGGCGGGGCTGCCCGGGGTAATATTTCGCTCCGTAACGTTCGGTGATAAAGGCCTTTGCGGCGCTCAAAGCCTCATCTGACAGGCGCAGGGAGTCAGTACGCATATAGGTTATCAGGCCGATGCTGCCTCTGCCGCTGATCTCAACGCCCTCATAAAGCTGCTGGGCGATGGACATGGTGCGTCTCGGGGTCATGTTCAAGCGGCGGGAGGCCTCCTGCTGCAGGGTGGAGGTAATAAAGGGGGGCGCCGGGCTGCGCTGCTTCTCGCCCCGCTTAACGGTATTCACGATAAAGGGCTGGTCCTTGACCGCCTCGATAACGGTGTCAACCTCTTTCCGGCTGTGAAGCTCCTGTTTTTTGTCGTTTCTGCCGTAGAAACGGGCGGTGAAGCTGCCGGTATCGTCTCCCCGGCTGAGACTTGCGTCCAGCAGCCAGTATTCCTGGCTGACGAAATTTTTGATCTCCTCTTCCCTGTCCACCACCATGCGGGTAGCCACAGACTGCACGCGGCCTGCGGAAAGGCCGGTCTTGACCTTTTTCCACAGCAGCGGGGACAGCTTGTAGCCTACAATACGGTCAAGGATACGCCTTGCCTGCTGGGCGTCCACCAGATCCTGATCGATGGCTCTGGGGTTCTGTATGCTCTCGGTGACCACCTTTTTGGTAATCTCATTGAAGGTGACGCGCTTTGCCTTTTCATCCGGCAGCTCCAGCAGTTCCTTCAGGTGCCAGGAGATGGCCTCGCCCTCCCGGTCAGGGTCGGTTGCCAGATATACGGTCTTTGCGGCTTTCGCGTCCTTTTTCAGTTCCGTGATCAGTTCTTTTTTGTCCCGGACGGGAATATACTGGGGCTCGAAGCCGTGCTCGATATCCACGCCCATTTTGCTTTTGGGCAGGTCGCGCAGGTGTCCCATGGACGCCTTCACCTTATACTCCCCACCCAGATATTTTTCGATGGTCTTTGCCTTCGCCGGAGATTCGACGATGACAAGATCCTTTGCTTTTGCCATTATGAGTCCTCACTTTTTTGCTGTATTCAAAGAAATGCGCTTTCCGGGCTCCCGTCTGATAAAGCCCTTTATCTCAAGAACCGTGAGCTGGGACAGTACCCTTGCTGCGGTCAGCCCGGTTCTCTCTATGATGTCGTCTGTATGGCTTGCCCCTTTGTCGATGGCGCTCATGATTTTGAGCTGGTCCTCATTCAGCTGGGCAAGCTGTTCTTTCAAGTCAATATATCCCGTGCTGTTTTTCTTGTCAATCACTTTTTTCGCCGGTTCGGCGCTCCGTCGGGGCATTTTGTCCTCTTCCGGGCCGATTTCCGGTATTTCCATATTTTTCGCCGGTTTCAGCTTTCCGGGAAACATGGGCGTAAACTCGCACAGAATGTCCCAGCCTGACCTGACGGGTCTGGCTCCCTCCTGAAGCAGCCGGAAGGTACCCTCACTGTTGGGCGCATCGGCGTTTCCGGGCACGGCAAAGATTTCCTTGCCCTGCTCATTTGCCTCCGCAGCAAACAGAAGCGCCCCGCTTTTCTCCGGCGCTTCCACCACGGCCACACCTACGGAGAGGCCGGCGGCAATCCGGTTTCTCTCCCGGAAGAAGCTTTTCATCGGTATTGTTCCCGGCGGATACTCGCTGAGCAAAGCGCCCTTTTCCGCCACATCTTCGGCAAGTCTGCTGTTCTTCGCATCATGGGGCGTGCCCAGCACGCCGACACATATCCCATCAGCCATCAGGGCTCCTCTTGCAGCTGCCATGTCGATGCCGCTGGTCAGCACGGAGATAACCGCACCGCCGCATTTTGCGATCTCATAGGCCAGTCTGCCGCCCATTCTGAGCCCGTAGGAGCTGGCTTTGCGCGTGCCGATCACGGCAATCGCCGCCTCCTCGTCCAGTTGGGGCAGCTTCCCTTTGACATATAATACCGCGGGAGGGGCGTATATATTCCTGAGCCTTTTGGGATAGTCAGCATCCTGTATGGTGATCGGGCTGATATTCAGCTTTCGGCAGGCGGCAAGAATTTTCTCCGTCTCTGACAGATCGCGGAGCTCCAGTCTGGATGCATCCGCAGGTGTTACCCCCGGCACAAGGCGAAACTCCCCCTTGGGTGCAAAAAATGCCGTCTCAGCATCTCCGTAATGCTCGATGAGTGCCGCCCTGGAGGCGGGGCTCACATTTGTCTGTGCCGAGAGCCAAATCCAATACTTTATGGCCGCCACTGACCTCACCCTGCTCTTCTCTTTATCTTGCCATCTCCCACATGATTACCGACGCGGCAACGCCCGCGTTCAGAGATTCACTGTCTGGCTGCATGGGTATAATAAGCTGTCCATCGCACATCTCAAGAAATTCCCGGCTCAGTCCCTGTCCCTCGCTGCCTACCGCCACGGCGGCACGGTGCACATCCAGGTTTCTTATATCTTTCGCCTGTTTGCTGAGTGCCGCACCGTACAGGGAAAGGCCGTTTTCCCGGAGCAGGGCCTTCATATCCTCCGCGCTCATCTGCTCCACCCGCTGGCGGAAGATGGCGCCCATGGTGGCCCGGACGGTTTTGGGGTTATACAGGTCCGCGCAGGCACCTACCAGCAGCACTGCACCGATTTCAAAGGCGTTGGCGGTGCGAATGACGGTACCCACATTTCCCGGGTCCTGCACGTTTTCAAGGACGATGGCATTATGGATCGTCCTGTCCTGCTTCTCTCCCGGAATGGCCACAGAGAAGAGCGGCCCGGGGCTGTTTTTCATATAGGAGGCATAGTCGAAAAGCTCTGTCGGGACGATATACTGTTCCCGGCATTGGAGCCCTTCCACGTTCTGCGCCTGCTCCTTCCACAGGATGGATCGCACCTGCGCCCCGAAGCAAAGAGCTTCCCGCAGGGTCTTTATGCCGTCGCACAGAAACTCTCCTTTTTCCCGGCGGTATGCGCCGTCATTTGCCAGAGCACGCATGTGGGTGATGGTTGTATTTTTTCTTGATGTTATTCTGTCCATAAGCAAATAAGCTGCGGCAGAGCACCCTGCCCCAACACAGCATCATCTATTTTATCTTGGGGAATATTTTAACATATATTCAAACATTTTCAAGACTTTTATTATAATAAGTAGAAGAAATCCGAGGCTGTCGAAAAACCGACAGGCAGCAAGATAATGGGAAGGGTGTCTTTCCTGTCCTATAAAGCGTCTTTTTTAAACTTTTCCTGACAGTTCAAAAAGGCAAACAGCTTGCTGAAAAGGTCTGGAAGGACTTTTTTGACAAACGGAGAAATCCATCCCCTTATTTTTTTAGGCTTTTTTCTGATTTAAATATTGACACGGTGGTTGAATATTGCTAAAATAAGTCGTCTCAATTGGATATGAGTTTATCCGAAGCAAGATAGCGACCGCTGCTTTGCAGCCAAGGCCAGACGGACAGCCGGGTCGAATGCCGATGAACCGCAGGTGCGGTGGCAACTTCTGTTGCCTTATTGATTGAGTTAAAAGCTCAAGTTTTATAAGTTGGTTACTATAAACCAGTGCCGGAGTGCATACAAACTTGTGAAATGGTCAATAAGAGTAGTAAAAGTAATCTTTGCTATATAGACTCTAAAACCCATTGGGATCATCGCAGCCGCCTGTGGCGGCAGTTCAGCATGATTTTTTTCAAAGTGATGTATGCACACGCATACATCGCTTTTTATTTTTTCGGGGGTAGGGAGCATGAAGAAACTCATCGAGCTGAAAAACATCACCAAGTCCTTTGACGGTGAGGTGGTACTGGACCACATTGACCTTGACATTTACGACAACGAATTTCTCACCCTGCTGGGTCCCTCCGGCTGCGGCAAGACCACAACGCTGCGCCTGATCGGCGGCTTTGAGAGCGCGGACGAGGGCGACATCATCTTCATGGGTGAAAATATCAATAACACTCCCCCACACAAGCGCAACGTAAATACCGTTTTCCAGCGTTACGCCCTGTTCCCCCACCTGAACGTATTTGAAAACGTGGCCTTCCCCCTGAGAGAGAAGAGAGTTGCAAAGGCCGAAGTGGAGCAGCGGGTGAAGGAGATGCTGAGCATGGTAGCTCTCACCGGCTTTGAGCACCGCAGCGTCACCAGTCTCTCCGGCGGCCAGCAGCAGCGCGTGGCCATTGCCCGCGCCCTGATTAGCCGGCCCAAGGTGCTTCTTCTGGACGAGCCGCTGGCAGCGCTGGACCTGAAGCTGCGCAAGGACATGCAGCAGGAGATGAAGAACATCCAGAAAGCCATGGGCATCACCTTCGTGTTCGTCACCCACGACCAGGAGGAAGCCCTGTCCATGTCCGACACGGTGGTGGTCATGTCCGAGGGACGCATCCAGCAGATCGGTACCCCCATTGACATCTACAACGAACCGAAAAACGCCTTTGTGGCAGACTTCATCGGCGAGAGCAACATTGTTGACGGCATTATGCTGGAGGACAGGCGGGTGGCTTTCTCCGGACATGTGTTTGACTGCGTGGACTTCGGCTTTGAGAAAAAGGAGCCGGTGGACGTGGTCATCC
>CAZESU010000107.1:0-6445 GCA_964515275.1 uncultured Oscillospiraceae bacterium | reverse complement strand
GTGCGGTACGGATGTACGGACGTACAGATGAAATGGAAGTTCTTTTATGGAATTACTGAAGCAGGTGTTCTGGGACATGAACGAGCTGTCCAGCTTCACCAGCACCGTCCCGGGTGAGGAGGGGGCGGCGGATACCACCACTCTCTACATCACTACCACCCGCAAGACCACAGATGAGATGGCTGACCTCTATGGGTTCAACGCCGACCAGCGAGGACAGTTGGCCGAGTTGCTCTCTGACGAGTACCGGGACCTGTGGAGCGCCATTCTCTACGGCATCGGCACGGGCAGTGGCGAGGTCGTGGCCGTGGCGCTGTCTCAGGTGGGCAACGTGGGCGGCCAGCCCTATTGGAGCTGGTATGGATTCAGCTACCGGGTGGACTGGTGCGCGATCTTCGTCAGCTGGTGCGCCAACGAGTGCGGCTACATCGACGCCGGGGTGATTCCCAAGTTTGCGGGGTGTGTGCAGGGCTCCCGGTGGTTCAAGGAACGGGGATTGTGGCAGGACAAGAGCTACACACCGAGTCCCGGGGACGTGGTGTTTTTTGACTGGGACGATCCGGGGGGGTTCTCTGGCCCGCAGGATGGTGTACCCGACCATGTGGGTATCGTGGAGCGGGTGGAGAACGGCAGGGTCTATACCGTGGAGGGTAACTCCGGCGACAAGTGCTGCCAGCGGAGTTATCCTGTTGGGTATTACGAAATCTATGGGTATGGGATGACGATTTAGACATTTATTGCGCTACAAGGGTCATTCGCAGATCGAAAGTACAAGCCGCTTTTCGACAGGGAAAGGGCGGGGGAGATCCCCACCCTTTCCCTTACCTTCCCCCTGAAATGGTGGTACAATGTTCCGCGTCAAGGAGTGCTGTTATGAATCTATTGATCCTATCCTGCAACACGGGCGGCGGGCACAACGCCGCGGGGGACGCACTGGCCCAGTGCCTGCGTGAACGGGGCCACAATGCGGATCTGGTGGATTTCCTGGCCCTTGCCGGGGAAAAGGTTTCCCGGTTGGTCAGCGGCGCATATATTGAGATGGCAAAACACCTGCCTGCCCTGTTCGGCGTCACCTACGGCCTGGGGCGGGCGGTGAGTACGGCTGAGCAGTTTTTGAAGCTTCACTCCCCGGTGTACGCCGCCTGCGCCCAGGTGGTACCGGCGCTGGAAGCCTACCTGCGGTAACATCCCTGCGATGCCATTGCCGCCCCACATATGTTTCCCGCCATGGCCCTCACCGAGATGAAGCGGCGGGGGATGGTCCTGCCCCTGACAGCGGCGGTGGCCACTGACTACACCTGCATCCCCTTTTTCCAGGAAGCGGACTGCGACTATATCCTCCTCCCCGGCCCCATGTGCGTGGACGAGTTCACCCGCCGCGGCTTCCCTCCCGACAAGCTGGTACCCATCGGCATCCCCGTGTCGGAGGAATTTCGGCACAGGGTGGGCAAGGCGGAGTCCCGGCGTATGCTGGGACTGGAGGAAAGCTGCCGCTGGGTGCTGGTGATGGGGGGCAGCATGGGTGCGGGACAGATCTCCCAGCTCACCCGGAGCCTGCTCTACCTCATGGCATCTTCCAGGGCTGGCGGAAGTACCGCGGGCAGGTGAAGGAAAGCCAAGTATAAACCTTCCCAGTTTATAACCCAACCATTGAAACTGCAGCGACCATTATCACATGGCACATCCCTGCTTTTGCCAGGAATGTCATGTTGTATGTGATGTTCATTGCGGGTACTGTGGTGATTCTTCGACATAATTTCCAAGTCTGATTTTTCTGCCACCTCTCCATTTAGGGGAGGTGGCAGAAATCGAGAGGTATTTTTGAAACATCAAGATCGCATCCCAAAAAATGACTCGGGAAAAAATACTACCTGCTCTCAGACAAAGACTTTTGGCGGAGCGGAGAACGTTTGGGTGACACCAACATAACGCTTTCGGACGGCCCCTATGGAGTGAAGGGTCCTGTTTTGAGAGAATTGTTTTGGTTGACAGATTTTTTTGGACGCACTGGCAGCTTTTTATCAGGGAAGCGGAAAAGTTATTACCCAGTGACATGGGAGAATCGTGCGGCACGGTCTTCCAGCCAATTCCGAAAGAGCAGAATGTCATCGGACAGCCCATCCGCACAAAATATACCATAGGGGATCGTAAATACAGGCTCTAACGGATGTGGTTCCAAAACTGGATAAGCATTCCCCCAGGCCGCAGGGCGGATCATCAGCATCCGGTTTTTTTCCATGGCAAAAAGATCGTGTCGGTCGAAAAAGTCAGCATCAACAATAGTTGCCTCCACACCTTGCGCCAGATGTTTGCGCAATGCATCGGCATGGGTGGACAACCCCTGTCGGAACATGACAATCTTCTCTCCAGCCAAGCACTCCAAGGGTATTGTCTTCTGAACATGAAGCGGATGTTTCGCCGGGATCCCGATGACCAGCGGCGTGTCCAGCAGCTTGATAAAGTCGCAGGTATCCCTGTGCACTCCGGTCATGTAGACAGCTTCATAAAAACTGAACTCTTTTCCGAGTCCGGCCAGCGGCTGCGACCATTCTTCAACTGGGCTTCGTGCCTGGCAAAGCTTAACAGAGAAATCCGGGTGTTCCTTCTGAAACTCTACGATCATTTGCAACAGATAGCTTGTTCCACGGTAGGGGGATTGACCAACACTGATCTCCCGGTCCAGCCCATCCTGGAGCTGCCGCGCGCGTTTGATCGCCGTTTGAGAGAGACTGATGATTTGACACGCATCCTTGTATAGAGATTCTCCGGCAGGCGTAAGGCTCACTCCCCTTGGAGTGCGTGAGAATAGTGTAATCCCAATACTTTTCTCCAAGGTATTGATTTGTTGGATCAGTGACGTGGGCGCGATAAACAGCTCCTGTGCGGCCTTTGAAAAGCTTTTCCATTCGGCGGCCTTGACAAAAGCATCCAGTTGTCGATTGTACATAAACGACCTCCGAGTATTAGGTTTTTCCCTAACACTATGATAGCATATTTCTACTTCCAAATCAACTTGTCCTTTTTTATAATAATTGTACCAATCGGACGGCGACTCTGTTGTTTAAATTCGTCTGAATAGCTAAAGAGGAGGAAAAAGAAATGCTTGATATCAACATGTCCGATGTCATCTCTGTACTCAATCAAGTGAAGCCTCATCTGATCGCACTTGGCATCTGTGCGGTTCTCGCACTTGCCGCGGTCATCCTGTGCGTGCGAGTCAAAGACCGGGCGACAAAATTCATGATCCGCGCCCAATCAGGGATCGCGTTTTTCGCCGCTCTGGTACTGATCGTCAATCTGATCTGCTTCGGTCCTATGCACGCCCTTCTCTCGCTGGCCACTGGTGAAGGCAGCATTTCAGATGAAAGCGTTCAAGACGCGACTTTGCTTTGTGAGCAGATCGCGGAGGAAGGGATCGTTCTGCTGAAGAATGAGCAAGACACCCTGCCGCTCTCGGATGTTACTGCGCTGAACGTCTTCGGATGGGCCTCCACAAATCCGGTCTATGGCGGCACTGGATCTGGCGCACTGTCGGATGCGTACCATACGGTCACTCTGTTAGAAGGACTGCAAAACGCCGGTTTTCAGCTCAACACGGAGATCAGTAAATTTTATACTACTTACTGTAATGCCCGCCCGGAGGTTGGGATGAACGCGCAGAACTGGACGCTCCCTGAGCCTGCGGTGTCAGCTTATCCGGAGGATCTGATCAGCAGCGCGAAGACTTTTTCGGATACCGCGCTGATCGTAATTGCCCGCTCCGGCGGCGAGAATGCTGACCTTCCCACTGATATGACCGGCATTGTCAATGGTGAGCGCGCGAAGATGACCTACGATGACGCGCTCAACCAGGGAAACGATTGGAATGAAGGCGATACCTACTTGAATCTGACCAATCGAGAAGCGGAACTGGTAGAGATGGTTTGCTCCAACTTCAGCAACGTTGTTGTGGTGTACAACGGGGCAAACACCTTTGAGTTGGGCTGGGTCGACAACTACAGCCAGATCAAAGGCGTGGTGTATTGTCCGGGGACGGGCCAGTCCGGTTTCAACGCGCTTGGCTCTGTTCTCAGCGGGAAGGTGGATCCCTCTGGTAAAACTACGGATACCTTTGTTTACGACCTGACCCAGACGCCGACTTTCAACAATTTCGGTGAATTTCAGTATGAAAACATGGAGGAATATGAGCTGGACAGCGAGCGTGACGGCCATATCGTCCCCTCTTTTGTCCATTATGTGGAAAGCATTTATGTTGGTTACCGCTTTTATGAGACCGCCGCTGCCGAGGGCCTCATCGACTACGACAAGACCGTGCAGTATCCCTTCGGCTACGGCCTGAGCTACACCACCTTTGACCAGGAAATCACCGATTCCTCCAATGACGGCACCAACATCACCCTGACCGTGAAGGTGACCAACACCGGCGACCTTGCGGGCAAAGACGTGGTGCAGGTCTATTATAATCCGCCCTACACCAACGGCGGCATTGAGAAGTCCGTGGCCAACCTGGTGGAGTTCGCCAAGACCTCCATGCTGGAGCCCGGTGCCTCCGAGGATGTGACCATCACCTTCCCCATTGAGCAGATGGCCTCTTACGACTACCTGGGCCACGGTTGCTATGTGCTGGAGAAGGGCGACTATACCATCTCCATCAACAGCGATGCCCACCACCAGACAGATTCCTTCACTTATACGGTGGACAGCGACATCGTTTATGACGAGGGCAATCCGCGTTCTACCGACCAAATCGCCGCAGTGAACCAGTTTGATGATGCCGCAGGCGACGTGACCTATCTTTCCCGGGCGGATGGCTTCGCCAATTATGCCGAGGCTACAGCCGCGCCCAGCCATACGCTTTCTCAAAAATATAAGGACGCATTCCTCTGTAACGCCAATTACGACCCGACGCAGGACAACAACAGCGATGACGCTATGCCTGTAACCGGCGCGAAAAACGGCATGACACTGGCCCAACTGCGTGGTGCAGCTTATGATGATCCCCAGTGGGACACCCTGCTGGACCAGTTGACCCTGGATGACATGAACAACATGATCGCTCTGGGTGGATACCAGACCCTGGCGGCGAATTCTGTCGGAAAGATCGCAACGGTGGACTGTGACGGCCCCGCCTCCATCAACAATAACTTTACAAGCAAGAGTTCTATCGGCTTCCCCTCTGCCGTGATGATTGCCTGCACATGGAACGTCGACCTGGCAGAGCGGTTTGGCGACCTGATCGGGAAAATGGCAGATGAAATGAATGTTTCCGGCTGGTATGCCCCCGCGATGAACCTGCATCGCTCCGCCTTTGCGGGCCGCAACTTCGAATACTATTCGGAAGATGGCGTACTGTCTGGCATTATGGCGTCCAAGGCAGTACAGGGCGCACAAGAGCACGGCGTGTATGCCTACATCAAGCACTTTGCCCTCAATGACCAGGAGACCGCCCGTAGCAATATGCTGTGCACCTGGTCAAACGAACAGGCAATGCGCGAGCTGTACCTCAAGCCCTTTGAGATCGCGGTCAAGGACGGCGGCGCTGGCGCGGTCATGACCTCTTTCAACTACATCGGCGTGCGGTGGAGCGCAGGCACTCCGGCCCTGTGCAAAACGGTCCTGCGCGAGGAGTGGGGATTCCGCGGCTTTGTGATCACGGACTATTTTGGCCCCATGCACTATATGAACGCTGACCTGGCGATCCGTAGTGGAAATGACATCATGCTGGTGGCATATCCCACTGAGCACAATTTTGTGAAAGATCAATCCAGCGCCACCGGCGTGCAGGCAATGCGCACCGCTTGTCACAACATTATGTATACAGTCGTCAACAGCCGCTCTTACAACGAGGAAAATATGAATCCGTCCATGGAAAACTGGGTCAAAGCAGCCATTGTTGTTGATGTCCTGTGTGCGGCGGCTGCGATTGGGCTGGAAGTTCTGATCATGAAAGGATACCGCAAGCGTAAAGCTGACTGAAGAAACGACACCTCGGTAAACATCTAATTTGGACAAAAGAGAAGATCACATTTAAGCATATCGAAAAAGGCTTCCCGCCCTCGCCTAACGGCGGGGGCGGGAAGCCTAAAATTATTGAGGAGGAGTCTGTTTGAAACACGCGGATATCATCAGGCAAATGACTTTAGAGGAAAAGTGCTACCTCATGTCCGGCAAAGACTTCTGGCAGACGCGGAGCGTAGAGCGTTTGGGCATCCCCAACATGACGCTCTCGGACGGTCCCCACGGCATCCGAAAGCAGGAGGGCGCGGGGGACCAACTGGGGCTGAACGGCTCCCTGCCCGCCACCTGCTACCCCACCGCCGCCACGATTGCCAACTCTTGGGACCCCACTTTAGGTGAAGAAATTGGTAGGTATCTGGGGGTTGAGGCTGCATCCCAGGACGTGTGCGTCCTGCTGGGCCCCGGCCTGAACATCAAGCGCAGCCCC
>CAZESU010000106.1:0-6513 GCA_964515275.1 uncultured Oscillospiraceae bacterium | reverse complement strand
GTGAGCGGTGTTGATGGTGATGCCGCGCTCTCTCTCTTCGGGAGCCTTGTCGATGGAAGAGTAGTCGGTGTACTCAGCCTTGCCCTGCAGAGCCAGGTACTTGGTGATGGCAGCAGTAAGGGTGGTCTTGCCGTGGTCGATGTGGCCGATGGTGCCGATGTTTACATGGGGCTTGGTTCTGTTGTACATCTGTTTAGCCATTATTGTATCCTCCTGAAAAATTGATTAAATTATGATATTAATTGTTGAAGCCCGTGCGACTTTTCACAAGGGTCTCCTGCAGATTTTTAGGCAGCTCAACAAAGTGGCTGGGCTCCATGCTGTAAGTAGCTCTGCCCTGAGTCTTGCTGCGCAGATCGGTTGCATAACCGAACATAGTGGAAAGGGGTACATTGCTCTCGATAATAGCGGTGCCGTTTCTGACATCAGAACCGACGATCTGACCGCGTCTTGCATTGATATCGCCCATAACATCACCCATGAAGTCATCGGGTGCGGTGACGACCACCTTCATGATGGGCTCAAGCAGCACAGGATCGGCTTTCTGGCAGGCTTCCTTGAAAGCCATGCTACCGCAGATCTTGAACGCCATTTCGGAGGAGTCCACCTCGTGGAAGGAGCCGTCCAACAGAGTCGCCTTGATATCGACGACCTGATATCCGGCAAGGACACCGGAGAGCATTGCCCCCTGAATGCCCTGATCCACGCAGGGGATAAATTCCTTGGGGATAGCGCCGCCGGTCACCTTATTGATGAACTCGTAGCCCTTGCCGGGCTCGTTGGGTTCGATCATAAGTTTGACGTGTGCAAACTGTCCCTTACCGCCGGTCTGACGGGAATATCTGGTATCAACCGTGGCGGCACGCCTTACAGTTTCCTTATAGGAGACCTGGGGCTTACCGACATTTGCCTCTACCTTAAACTCGCGCAGAAGGCGGTCAACTATGATCTCAAGATGGAGCTCGCCCATACCGGCTATTATGGTCTGACCCGTCTCTTCATCCGTATAGGTCTTGAAGGTAGGATCTTCCTCAGCAAGCTTTCCAAGAGCTATCGCCATCTTTTCCTGTCCTGCCTTGGTCTTGGGCTCGATAGCCACGCGGATGACAGGATCGGGGAATTCCATGGACTCGAGAATGATCTGGTTCTTTTCATCGCAGAGAGTATCGCCGGTGGTGGTGTTTTTAAGACCAACGGCTGCGGCAATATCGCCGGACCAGACCTGAGTAAGATCCTCTCTGTGGTTGGCGTGCATCTGCAGAATGCGTCCAACGCGCTCGCGCTGTCCTTTGGTGGAGTTCATAACAGTCTTGCCGGTCTCCAGCGTGCCGGAGTATACACGGAAGAAACTGAGCCTGCCCACATAGGGGTCAGTCATGATCTTGAACGCCAGTGCGGAGAAAGGAGCTTCGTCGTCAGCGGGTCTGGTCTCGATCTCATCCGTCTTGGGATTGGTGCCTTCCACTGGGGGAACATCCAGCGGAGAGGGCATGTAATCCACGATCGCGTCCAGCAGCTTCTGTACACCTTTGTTTTTATAAGAAGTGCCGCAGGTCACGGGAACCATTTTCACTGCGACTGTGGCTTTTCTTATAGCCGCGCGGATCTTGTCCGCGGGGACTTCTTCGCCTTCGAGATACATTTCCATGATCTCTTCGTCGAAATCGGAGACTGCTTCAAGCAGTTTATCGCGGTATTCTGCGGCAAGCTCACGCATATCCTCGGGTATTTCCTCGGTACGCATGTCCTTGCCAAGGTCATCATAGAAAACGCGGGCGTTCATATCCACCAGATCGACAATGCCCTTAAAGGTTTCTTCCTTGCCAATGGGCAGCTGTATGGCAACAGCGTTGCATTTAAGTCTCTCATGAACCATGTCAAGCACATGGAAAAAGTCGGCACCCATGATATCCATCTTATTGACGTATATCATGCGTGGGACATGGTAGTGGTCGGCCTGTCTCCATACAGTCTCGGACTGAGGCTCAACGCCGCCCTTCGCGCACAGGACTGTTACGCTTCCGTCCAGCACTCGCAGAGAGCGCTCAACCTCAACAGTGAAGTCCACGTGGCCCGGGGTGTCGATGATGTTAATGCGGGTGTCGCGCCAAAAACATGTGGTAGCGGCAGAGGTGATGGTGATACCTCTCTCCTGTTCCTGCTCCATCCAGTCCATGGTCGCGGTACCCTCATGGGTCTCACCTATTTTGTAGTTGACACCGGTGTAAAACAGAATACGTTCGGTCGTAGTCGTTTTACCGGCATCAATGTGAGCCATGATACCGATATTTCTTGTTTTTTCAAGTGAATATTTTCTGGGCATATAAAACTCCTGGGAGGATTACCAGCGGAAATGCGCGAAAGCCTTGTTGGCCTCGGCATTCTTGTGCATATCCTCGCGTTTTTTGACGGATGCGCCAAGGTTATTGCATGCATCCATAATTTCGTTCGCAAGACGCTCCTTCATGGTCTTCTCACTGCGCTTGCGGGAGTATTCTACCAGCCAGCGCAGCGCCAGAGTCTGACGACGGGCAGGTCTTACTTCAATAGGAACCTGGTAGGTGGCGCCGCCAACACGGCGAGCCTTGACCTCCAGTGCGGGCATGATGTTGTTCATTGCCTCGGTGAACACATCAAGGGGATCCTTACCGGACTTTTCCTTGATGATGTCAAAGGCATCATATACGACCTTCTGAGCAACACCTTTCTTGCCGTCAAGCATAACGCCGTTGATGAGCTTGGTCACCAGAACGCTGTTATACAAAGGATCAGGCAAAACTTCTCTTTTGGGAACATTACCTCTTCTGGGCACGTTGCTTCCCTCCTTCATTAAAAAATGGGATCACAGGTACTCGAACGCATACCGCGTCCGTTGCGCCCCGAGGTCTATCCACATAATATATAGATAAACGACAGGGCAGAAATTGCCGCTGCTGTTGAAATTACTTCTTCTTAGCAGCTTTGGGTCTCTTCTGGCCGTACTTGGAACGACCCTGCATACGACCATTGACGCCCTGAGCGTCGAGGGTACCGCGGATGATGTGGTAACGGACACCAGGAAGGTCCTTAACACGGCCGCCGCGAATCATAACAACAGAGTGCTCCTGCAGGTTATGACCGATACCGGGGATGTAAGCAGTAACTTCGTAACCATTGGTCAGACGGACACGGGCGATCTTACGCAGAGCGGAGTTAGGCTTCTTAGGAGTAGAGGTACGGACTGCGGTGCAGACGCCTCTCTTCTGAGGTGCGCTCAGGTCAGTCTCCTTATTCTTCAGGGTGTTCAGACCCTTCTGCATTGCAGGAGATGCGGACTTGTAGGTAACTTTTTCTCTGCCTTTTCTCACCAGCTGATTAAAAGTGGGCATTTTGTTCCTCCTTTCTTCAAGCAATGATATATAAAAAAGCCGGCAAACGCAGCTTTTTTACCAGTTTCAGGCAAAGGGCGCAATAAGGGCGCACCAGTGCCCACACGTTTGAGAATTTTAGCATAATACACAAAAATAGTCAAGATTTTTTGTGAAAGAAAATTAAAAAATTTTCCTTTCGGCAGGGGAATAAATTCACCTGCTGAAAGGAAATTATACAGCCTTTCTTATCCGTTTGCAACAGTATAAAGAGCATAAAATTGATTTTTTGCGTCCATAAGCTCCTGAAATCTGCCCTGCTCGCAGACTCTGCCGTTTTTTATGACGATGATGCTGTCATATTTCTGCAGTACAGAGGGCTCCAGTCTGTGGGTGACAACAACGCGGGTCAGCTTCTCCAGGTTGAGGATCGAATCGGTGACCAGCTTCGCGGTCTCCGCGTCCAGAGACGCCGTTGCTTCATCTGCCAGAAGAACGGTATTGCCCCGCAGAAGGCTTCGTGCAATGGATATTCTCTGCCTCTCGCCGCCGGACAGATTTACGCCGTTTTCACCGCAACGGTAGTCCTCTCCCCTATCGCGGATAACCTTGCCAAGTCCTGCCTGTCTTACGGCGGCATCCACCTGCTCATCGGGGAAAGGCCCAAACATGGTGATATTGTTTCGGATGGTGTCATCAAAGATGAATACCTCCTGCCCCACAAGGCACATCAGATCATAGAGGCTGTCCGGGTCAACCTCGCGCATCTCCTGTCCGTCCACAGTCAGAGAACCGTCGTAATGATCATAGCTTCCCATAAGCAGCCGCAGCAGCGTTGATTTTCCGGAACCGGAGGTGCCCACCACCGCATAGGCCTTGCCCGGCTCAAAACGGAGAGAAACATCCTTCAGAATGGGTTTGTCCTGCTCGTAGCCAAAGTTCAGATCCTTAAGCTCTATGCTCTCCTTCAGCTCCGATTCCACGGGCTTTCCGCCATGGGAAGTATTCCGTGCATTCCGCTCAGAGAGCTTATCCACAAGGCTAAGAGCTGCCTTTCGCGCGCCCCAGAACTCCGGTATGTATTGGATAGGCGCTACAATGTAATTTGCCAGATTCACAAAAATGATGACCGTACCGACGCTGATCTCCCCTTTCAGGGCATAGAAGCCGCACAGGAAAAACAGCCCCAACTGGACAATAACACCGCTGCACTCCCCAGCTGCGCTGAGAAGTCCCGCCCACCGGCGGCGGCGCAGCTTGGCCTTGAACAGATCCTGATTTGATTTTTCAAACAGCTTCAGACTCTGCTCCTCGGCATGGAAGCTCTTCACCACCGCAAAGCCTGAGAGAATGTCCTTGACTTTGGAGACAAAAACACCGTTGCAGTCGCTGAGCTGTCGCTCCCGCTTCGCCATCTCACCGCTGAGACATAGGGAGACGATGATGGGCAGCAGGCTTAAAATGATTGCGGAAAGAGCTATTTTCCAGCTATACCAGAACATCATGCCAAGGCTGCCAATAAACATGACCGCAAGTCGCATAATACTGAGACTGCGTTCCAGATAGTCTGTCTCGATACTGTTGGCATCATTTGTAAGTGCGGACAGGTAGGAGGAGGTATTTTCCCGGGCAAAAGCGCTGATGTTCTTCTTTGTCAGACGGGAAAAGGCCAGTGATCTGTATTGGGTAATGCCGTGACAGACAAAACTGTTTTTCGTAAACTGCAAAAGCAGGCCCAGCACCAGCATGGCGAGGGTGATTGCCGCCGCAATATACAGCAGCTTCACAAGCCCCTCGCTGTCGCCGTTTGAAATCACATCCAGCACGGCACCCAGCAGCCAGGAGGTCACCATTCCCACCAGAGCATCGAGAAAATAGAACAGTAAAGCCAGACAATAGCGCAGATGATTTTTATAGTAAAATGAAGATCTATATTCTTTTACAGTCGAGTTCTTCTTCATCCATTCTCCTCCTTATCCGGGACGGCAAGGACGGGAGTTCTTTGATCGTCCCAGCTGATCAGCCATACATCTTCCTTTTCCATAAACCATTTGGCAAGGAGCATAAAGGGGACAAAGGCGGAATTGTTATGAAGTGTATAAACGTCCACCTGGCCCCGTTCCACCTCAACCTGTTTTTTCTCCAGCAAATTACATTGCTCCATGGCCTCCAGAGCCTTGACTGCATCCTCCTGCCCTATTCCGGCATAGTCTGCTGCGGCTGCGGCAGTATAATAGTTGTATTTTCGTCCGTAAAAACACCGCAGCAGTTCAAGGCTTCCAGGCAGAGCCAGCGTTTCAAAAAGCAGACGGTAACCCTTGTTCTCGGCAAAATTGGCCTCATAGCCGCATTTCGGTTTGGGCATGAGAAGGTACATGGGACAGTCTTCACTCAGGATGCCGAGCTGAAGTCCTTCCTCCATGTCAAGTACAGACCTCGCCCACATTTTGCCCTTGTCTTTCAGTGCATCACTTGTCCAATAACAGCTTTTTGTGGGGACAGTGCCCAAGGTTGCCTTTACAAAGCTGAATATCTCTTCCGAATCCTCCCATGCGCAGACATGCTGAAAAATACGCGCCAGTGCACAGAACAATTTCCAAAATCTGTCCTGTTTAGGGATATCCGAGAGCCATCGTACAAGGATTTGTTCCATACTCTCGGTCTGCTCCCGACTGCGTCCAAAAAGCGTATCTATCGTGACGCCAAGCCTATCGGCGATGGAGGGCAGCAGCTCTGCGTCCGGCGTGCCGCCGTTTTCCCACTTGCTGACCGCCTGAGCGGTTACGCCGACCATGCGGGCAAGCTGCTCCTGTGTATAACCCCGTTCCTTTCGCAAAACAGCTATATTTTCTCCGATCATGCTCTTACCTCCAAAATCAATTTTCTTTTGTATCGTATCAAAACAAATAGTTGAGTTCAATGGATTTATTTTTTATTCATTTCAACTATTCGTTGTTTTTTTGCTAAAAAAAAGCCTGCATCGAATAATGAACCGCTCCCCGTCAAGTAGACAAAAAACAAATTTTTTCTGCCATCAGAATTTGGTCTGGTGGTCGTTTTATGCTACTGCCAGATAATTGTTGTGTTTCTCCATTGGTGTCAGAGCACCTGGGTTTCGCTGTAACCGTTTGTTATTGTAGTATTCGATGTAATCCTCAATCATGGA
>CAZESU010000105.1:0-6585 GCA_964515275.1 uncultured Oscillospiraceae bacterium | reverse complement strand
GACCCAGGTGGTGCTGCCGCTGCTGGAAAGCGACCTTCTCACCATTATGCAGGCTACCACCAACGGAACCCTTGCACAGACTGCGGTGAAGTTCAGCGACAAGTCCGCCTGCTGCGTCATTCTGGCATCGAAGGGCTATCCTCTGGCCTATGAGAAGGGCTATACCCTTACCATGACGGAAGAGGCAAGGGCACACACCTATGTGGCGGGGGCAAAGCTGGAGGACGGAAAGCTCCTCACCTCCGGCGGACGTGTCACCGGAACCACAGCCGTCGCGGAGTCCCTGCCGGAAGCCATCCGGGAGGCATACCGCCTGACAGAGGGTGTGCGCTTTGAAAATGCCTATTGCCGCCGCGATATCGGCGCAAGGGCAATGAAAGCCTGGGAGGAGAGCAAATAAAATGGTATATCGTGTTTATGTAGAGAAAAAGAAAGCTCTTGCCAATGAGGCAAAGAGCCTTTGCGAGGATATCAGAAACCTGCTCCGTATCAACGAGATTGAGGATGTCCGCATCCTGAATCGTTACGATGTGGAGAACATCTCCGCCGAACTGTTTGACTATGCGGTAAAGACCGTCTTTTCCGAGCCCCAGCTGGATATTATAAGTACCGAGCTGGAGGGTAACGCCTCTGTGGTGTTCGCCGTGGAGTACCTGCCGGGACAGTTTGACCAGCGGGCAGACTCTGCCGCCCAGTGCATCCAGATCATCTCCCAGGGCGAGCGGCCCACGGTGCGTACCGCCAGGGTGTACATGCTCTACGGCAGCCTGACGGAAGGCCAGCTGGCGGAGATCAAAAAATATGTCATCAACCCGGTGGAGGCCCGGGAGGCCCGGATGGAAAAGCCCGACACCCTGAAGATTGATTATGACATCCCTACCACCGTTGAGACTCTGAAGGGCTTTGACGCGCTCAGCCGTCAGGAGCTGGGGGGCTTTATCAATCGCTACGGCCTTGCCATGGATCTGGACGATATTGCCTTCTGCCAGGAATATTTCAAAGCGGAGGGACGGGAGCCCACCATTACGGAAATCCGCATGATCGACACCTACTGGTCCGATCACTGCCGCCACACCACCTTTACCACTACCATTGATAAGGTCAGCTTTGAAGATGCGCTGATCGAGCGGGCATACCGCGCGTATCTGGATACCCGTGCCGATCTGAACCGCACCAGGCCCATCAATCTGATGGATGTGGGAACCTTGGCGGTCAAGGCACTGAAAAAGGCCGGAAAGCTCAATCAGCTGGACGAGTCTGAGGAGATCAATGCCTGCACCGTGAAGATCAACGTGGATGTGGACGGGGTGCAGGAGCCATGGCTGTTACTCTTTAAAAACGAGACCCATAACCATCCCACTGAGATTGAGCCTTTCGGCGGCGCTGCCACCTGCATCGGCGGCGCGATCCGCGACCCCCTGTCCGGTCGTTCCTATGTCTACGGGGCCATGCGCGTCACCGGCGCGGCCGATCCTTTGACACCGGTCAGCGAGACTCTGCCCGGCAAGCTGCCCCAGCGGAAGCTGGTCACCACCGCCGCAGCGGGCTATTCCTCCTACGGCAACCAGATCGGCCTTGCCACCGGCATTGTTGACGAAATCTATCACCCGGGCTATGCTGCCAAGCGCATGGAGATCGGCGCGGTCATCGCTGCCACTCCCGCAGAGAACGTGCGCCGGGAGTTCCCCCGGGACGGGGATGTTGTCATCCTCCTGGGCGGACGTACCGGACGTGACGGCTGCGGCGGTGCCACCGGCTCATCCAAGTCCCACACGCTCCAGTCACTGGAGACCTGCGGCGCAGAGGTGCAGAAGGGCAACGCCCCGGAGGAGCGCAAACTCCAGCGTCTTTTCCGCAATGAGGAGGTCTGCCGCATGATCAAGCGCTGCAATGACTTCGGCGCCGGCGGCGTGTCTGTGGCTGTGGGCGAGCTTGCCGACGGCCTGGATATCGACCTGAACGCCGTACCGAGAAAGTACGAGGGCCTTGACGGCACCGAGCTTGCCATCAGCGAGTCTCAGGAGCGTATGGCGGTGGTCATCGCCGAAGATGACGTGTCCCGCTTCCTGACCCTTGCCCACGGCGAGAACCTGGAGGCCACCGTTCTGGCCCGCGTGACCGAAGAACCCAGACTGGTCATGCGCTGGAACGGGAAGTGCATCGTGGATGTAAGCCGCAAATTTCTCAATTCCAACGGCACCGAGAAGCATGTGGATGTGCATATCGAAAAGCCTCAGGGCTTTGAAAAGGAGATTCCGACAGACTTTGCCCGTGGTCTTACCGCACTGGCGCAGGATCTGAACGTGTGCTCCAAGCGGGGTCTTTCCGAACGTTTTGACTCCACCATCGGCGCGGGCACGGTGCTGATGCCCTTTGGCGGTGTCCATCAGCTGACCCCCATTCAGGCCATGGTGCAGAAGATATCCGTTGAGAAAAAGCACACCGACGACTGTTCCCTGATGGCCTGGGGCTATAACCCCTTCATTACCGAAAAGAGCCCTTACCACGGCGCTTATCTTGCCGTGGTGGAGAGTGTCAGCAAGCTGATCGCCACCGGCGCAAAGTTTGAAGATGTGTACTTGACCTTCCAGGAGTATTTCGAGCGTCTGCGCCGTGAACCCGAGCGCTGGGGCAAGCCTCTGGCAGCCCTGCTGGGTGCCTTCAAGGCCCAGATGGAGTTGGGGATTGGCGCCATCGGCGGCAAGGACTCCATGAGCGGCTCCTTTGAGGATATGGACGTGCCTCCCACGCTGGTGTCCTTTGCCGTCACCACGGAAAAGGTGGGCAGCATCGTCCCCAATGAATTCAAAAAGGCCGGGAACCGGGTTATCCTGATTGCCCCTGATTATGACGAAAACGGACTGCCCGTCACCGCCTCTCTGCTGAAGGTGTTTGAACGGGTGCATCAGCTTCTCTCCACCGGCAAAGCCGTGGCGGCCTACACCCCCGGCTACGGCGGAATTGCGGAGGCCGTTATGAAGATGTCCTTCGGCAATTCTCTGGGCTTTGCCTTTTCCGATCGGCTCAGCCTGAAGGAGCTTTTCGCCTATCATTACGGCGCTTTTGTTCTGGAAATGGCGGAGGAATCTGACGAAGGCACCGACATCGGCACCGTCACAAAAGAGCAGGCCTTCGTATACGGCGGGGAAAGCCTTTCCCTTGACGCCCTGCTTCATTCCTATGAGGACAAGCTGGAGAGCGTCTACCCCTGCAATATCCCCTCCGCCGGCGGCGCGATGGAGACCTTCAGCGCCCCGGAATTTCCCCGCGTCGCTCCGGCGGTCAAAACCGCCGTTCCCAGGGTGCTGATCCCCGTGTTCCCCGGCACCAACTGCGAGTATGACAGTGCCAAGGCTATGCGTGACGCCGGCGCAGAGCCGGAGATCATGGTCATCAACAACCTGAACGCCGAGGGCATTGCCCGCAGTGTGGAGAGCTTTGCCGAAAAGCTCAAAACAGCCCAGATGATCTTTATCCCCGGCGGCTTCTCCGGCGGCGACGAGCCGGACGGCTCCGGCAAGTTTATCACCGCCTTCTTCCGCAACGCCGCCATCCGCGAGGAAGTGACAAGGCTTCTGGAGCAGCGGGACGGCCTGATCTGCGGCATCTGCAACGGCTTCCAGGCTCTGATCAAGCTGGGCCTTGTGCCTTACGGGCGCATCATGGACACCGACGAAAGCTGCCCCACGTTGACCTTCAATACCATCGCAAGGCACCAGTCCCGCATTGTGCGGGTACGGGTAGCCTCCAACAAATCCCCCTGGCTTGCGGGGACCAAGGTCGGGGAGATTTACAGCGTGCCCATCTCCCACGGCGAAGGCCGCTTCATTGCCGATGAGGCGCTGATCCGGCAGCTTGCCGCCAACGGACAGATCGTCACGCAGTATGTGGATCTGCAGGGCAAGGCCACCGACGATGTGCACTTCAACCCCAACAACTCCATGTTCGCCGTTGAGGGCATCTGCTCTCCCGACGGCAGGGTCTTCGGCAAAATGGGTCACGCGGAGCGCATCGGCGCGGGTCTCTATAAAAATGTTCCCGGCGAGTACGACATGAAGATGTTCGCCTCGGCGGTAAAATACTTCAAGTAAAAGGAGCAGTGTAAAATGGCATGGCTTACCGATATTGAAATCGCGCAGCAGTGTAAAATGCGAAAGATCGCAGAGATTGCACAATCTGCCGGCATTGACGAAAAATATTACGAGCCCTACGGCAGCTACAAGGCAAAAATCGACTACTCTCTTCTGAGAGACCGGGCGGACAGACCGGACGGCAAGCTGATCCTTGTCACAGCCATCACCCCCACCCCCGCGGGCGAAGGCAAGACCACCACTTCCGTGGGTCTTACCGATGGTCTGCGCAAAATCGGAAAGAAGTCCATCGCAGCCCTGCGGGAGCCCTCCCTCGGTCCGGTTTTCGGCATCAAGGGGGGAGCCGCCGGCGGCGGCTATGCCCAGGTTGTCCCCATGGAGGACATTAACCTGCACTTTACCGGCGATTTTCACGCCATCGGGGCTGCCAATAATCTGCTGGCAGCGATGCTGGATAACCATATCCAGCAGGGAAACGAGCTGGGCATCGACCCAAAGGCCATCACCTGGAAGCGGGCCGTGGACATGAACGACCGGCAGCTTCGGCACATCATCGACGGCCTTGGCGGCAAAGCCCAGGGTGTACCCAGAGAGGACGGCTTTGACATTACTGTGGCCAGCGAGGTCATGGCGGTGCTGTGCCTTGCCTCCGATATCAGCGACCTGAAAGCTCGCCTTGCCCGGATCATCGTGGGTTACACCTACGACGGCAGACCCGTCACCGCCCACGACCTGAAGGCGGAGGGCGCCATGGCTGCGCTGTTGAAGGACGCGCTGAAGCCGAACCTTGTCCAGACCCTGGAGGGCACTCCTGTGCTGATCCACGGCGGCCCCTTTGCCAATATCGCCCACGGCTGTAACTCCGTCACCGCCACCCGCATGGCGCTGAAGCTGGCGGACTACGTCGTCACCGAGGCGGGCTTTGCCGCAGACTTGGGTGCGGAGAAGTTCTTCGATATCAAGTGCCGCATGGCAGGGCTCAGACCTTCTGCGGTGGTGATTGTTGCCACTGTCCGCGCCCTCAAGTACCACGGCGGCGTGGAAAAGGCGGAACTGAATCAGGAAAATCTGGAGGCGCTGGAAAAAGGCCTGCCGAATCTGCTGCAGCATGTGGACAATATCAAAAATGTCTACGGTCTGCCCTGCGTGGTGGCCATCAACGCATTCCCCACCGATACGGTGGCGGAGCTTGCCATGGTGGAGGAGAAGTGCCGGGAGCTTGGCGTAAACGTGGCGCTCAGCGAAGTCTGGGCCAAGGGCGGCGAAGGCGGCATGGCGCTGGCAGAAGAGGTTGTGCGCCTGTGCGAACAGCCCAATGATTTCCGTTTCTGCTATGAGGATGATATGAGCATCACAGAGAAGATCAATGCGATCGCTGCAAAGGTGTACCATGCCGATGGGGCGGACCTTGTGGGCAACGCCCCCAAACAGCTCAAGAAGCTGGAGGAGATGGGCTTTGGCTCCATGCCGGTCTGCATGGCAAAGACCCAGTACAGCTTCTCCGATGACCCGAAGAAGCTGGGCGCCCCCAAGGGCTTCCGCATCTCCGTAAGAAATTTGAAAGTGTCTGCCGGAGCGGGCTTTATCGTGGCCCTCACCGGGGACATCATGACTATGCCCGGCCTGCCCAAATCCCCGGCGGCTGAGCGGATCGATGTGGATGAAAACGGCGTGATCAGCGGCCTTTTCTGAGGTGACCGTGTGAAAAATCACACAATTGTTATAAAAACGGCGTGCCGCTCGCCACGAAAGCGGCAACCGCGGCACATGCCGAAAATCTCCATTCCGCCGCAGCTGGAGTTTTTCTTTTCTCTTTGTGCTGTCGACTTTGCGGCAGAATGGAGATTAATATGAAGCTGATTATCGCATCAAACAACAGCCATAAGCTGATTGAGATCAAGGCTATTCTCGGCGGGCTCTTTGAAGAAATCGTCTCCATGCGGGAGGCGGGCATTGAGCATGAGACCGTGGAGGACGGCAGCACTTTTATGGAAAACGCCGAAAAAAAGGCAAGGGAAATAGCAGAGCTTTCCGGCTGCTGTGCCCTTGCGGACGATAGCGGCATCTGCGTAGATGCCCTGAACGGTGAACCTGGCATCTACTCTGCCCGTTTCTGCGGCCACCATGGGGACGACAAGGCCAACAACCGCCTCCTTCTGGAAAAGCTCCTTGGGAGAGAGGACAGAGGGGCCCATTATACCTGCGCCATCGCCCTTGTCCGCCCGGACGGTACCCAGGTCTGCGCCGAGGGCTATATGTACGGTCAGATCGGATATGAGGAAATCGGCGAGAACGGTTTCGGCTATGATCCGCTTTTCGTTCTGCCGGAGTACGGCTGCACCGCCGCCCAGCTGAGCCCGGAAGAGAAAAACCGCATCAGCCACAGGGCAAAGGCGCTCCACGCACTGCTGGAAAAACTGCGTATGGAATGAGATACACAGCTTCCGGAGGGTCTTCCCTCCGGGAGCAAAGGTGTTGACAAGACCGCAATATG
>CAZESU010000104.1:0-6607 GCA_964515275.1 uncultured Oscillospiraceae bacterium | reverse complement strand
GGAGCCGGTATTTCAACAATACATGCCGGATGACAATGAAGAATAAACGAAAAAAACAAAGACATCCCCGGATGCATCCGGGGATGTCTTTATAATATTATCAGCCTTTGACACCGCCGGAGGTAAGGCCAGCGGTAAGATGCTTCTCGATAAACATGAACAGGATGACTACCGGAATGGTTGCGAGCAGGGAGGCTGCAAACAGATACTGCCACTCTATCATGTTGAAGGAGGAGAACTGGGTGATGCCCACGGTGATGGGGCGGTTGGCTGCCGTAGAAATAAGCACAGTGGAGATCGTATATTCGTTCCAGGCATTGATAAACACGAAGATCAGCGTTGTGACAATACCGGGAGCCGCCATGGGCAGAAGAATACGCCACAGGGAGCCAAAGACTGTGCAGCCGTCGATACGGGCCGCCTGCTCCATCTCCGGGGAGATAGAGACAAAAGTACCGCGCAGAAGCCAAATGGCAAAGGCCTGATTGAAGGCCGCGTTGATGAGCATAAGGCCAACAATGGAATCGTTGAGGTGGAGAGTACTCATAAGCTGCGAGATACCGATCAGGAGTACTACCGGCGAAAACATCTGGCTCATAATAACGAAACCAAGAAAAACCTTTTTGCCCTTGAACTTCATGCGGGACATGGCATATGCAGCAGGGATCCCGCAGATCAACGCGATGGCTGTGGCACCGCCGGCTATCATGGCGGAGTTGAGCAGATAACGGGGGACTCCTCTGTCAATAATATGCAGCAAATTTTCAAACTTCCACTCTGTGGGGAATATATGCTGGAAATACATGTCCGTAGTCTCCGCGTTGGAGCGGAAAGCGGTGATAAACATGACATAGTAGGGATAGAGGATGAACAAGCACAAAGCTATGACAAACGCATAGAGCAGTCCGCGCAGAAGGGTGTGCTTGATGGCTCCGTGGCGGAGCTGTATGCCCGCAAGGATCGCCGCAAAAATACAGGGCATGGCAAGCCAGATGGTATAGGTGTTTGAAAATGTCAGGGCTTTCAGCGCACTGTCAATATTGTCCTCTGCCGCACCGTTAAACAGGAACTTGTCCAGCTTTGCGTAAAGCGCCTCCTTGCCCTCAGTGGCAATGCCGCTGCTGTACAGGCTTATTCGGCGGGACAAGGTGTATGTGTTCATCATAATGAACACCGGGATCAGCAGGAAAGCCACCAGTGCCAGCCAATAGGAGGCTCTTCTCAGTATTCTGGCTCTGCTGTCCAGCGCACGATAGGAAACGTCCATACAGGGAAGTGTGCCTATAAGCGCACACGCAGCGGACAGCACAAGGCAGGCCACAATGGTGATCAGCACATAGGAAGAAGATATACCCGCGCCGATGAAAGCCCAGCCGGTTTTGCTGAATTTTTCATTGATAGTAAAGGTTACAAGGGATGTCAGCTCACCCTTGGAATTGGTCCGTTCGGTCACGGTCTCATTTACGGTGACTTCCACGCCGTTGGCTCTGAATTCATCGGCCACGGCGTTGACTTCTTCAAGCGCAGCCTGGTAGGTCTCGTCTCCCACAAAGGTGTTGGAAGATTTCTTCGTGTACACGCAGGAGTCAAAGTTATACGCAGGCAAGCTCAAGAGGATGCCCACCGCGATTACCACTGCCATCAGCAGGGCAAGGGCAATGCGGTTCTGCTTCAAGACTTGGGAAGACTTCACTGGTCATCCTCCTTTCGCATTACACTGATCATATAAATTCCGGCGCAAATACACAGTATCACAAAGCCTATCACAGACAAGGCTGTGGCCGGGCCCTTCTTTCTGTCATAGAAACTCAGCATGTACAGGTAGGTGACAAGCGTATCCGTTTTGTTTGCCGGAGCTCCCTTTGTCATGGTGTAGATGATGGGGAAAGAATTGAAAACATAGATGATATTCAAAACCGTGCTGACCGTCAGGGAGGGCTTCACCAGAGGGATGGTGATGTTAAACAACTTATCCCAGAAGTTGGCGCCATCGATCTCCGCGGCTTCATAGAGTGAGCCGTCAATGGATTGCAGGCCGGACAGAACGCAGAATGTCACAAAGGGGATCGTGACGAAGATACCCACGCCGCACTCCCAGAGGAACTCGATCTGGAAAGAGGATCGCCAGTTGATAGCCTGCTTGATGATGCCCAGATTCAACAGGATATTGTTCAGATTGCCGTATTCATACTTGATTATGTAGTTCCAGACGGAAGCCTGAATGACCAGGGAGGTGGCCCAGGGGAACACGACAATGGCTCTGGCAATCTTTCTGCCTTTAAAGTTCTGATTCAGCACCATGGCAATAATAAACCCGAAGATGGTTGAAAGGCAGACAACGGAGACCACCCAATACAGGGTGTTGAGCATAACAGTTTTAAATGCCGGAAGAGCAATCGCGTCGGTATAGTTCTGGAAACCGACAAAACCGCCCACAACGCCTGATTTGGACACCTCGCTGAATGACAGCTTAAAAACAATGGCTATCGGAAATATTACAAAAATCACCATCAGGACTATGCTGGGCAGAAGCCAGATATATGGCCCAACTTTTTTCCCTAATCTTTTATTCACGCATCACCCTTCTCTCATATTTCCTTTTTAAAAAATACCGCTTTCCCGTCTGCAAACCGATATCCTTTAAAAAGGAGAGGGGCCGGAGAGCTCTCCGGCCCCTCAGCTTGTCAAAAAGTCATAAGACATTTTGACTGCGCTTCTCCCGCCGAGCGTTTTGAATGATTCAAAACGCTGCTTCGCCCAAAAGCTTGATATTTCAAGCTTTTTTCCGGCGGGTTATTGTAACGCGAGGCGGGCCTTACCCCCTCGCGCTCCCCCGCTGCTCTGTATGCCGGCAGCCGAAGCGTATTATTTGACTGCTTTGAAAGGGGCCGGAGAGCTCTCCGGCCCCTCAAAATAATTATAATTTTTTGGAAGCGTCAGCTATCATCAGCCGGCAATCTCTGCCTGGAGTGCATCAAGCTCATCCTGAACGGAAGCGCCGGAGAGAGCATTCTGCTCTGCTGCGATAACGCCCTGCTTAACTGCATCCCACTCTGCCATTGCAGTGGGGTAGAACTGGCAGCTGTCAAGCACATTCAGCCATGCCTCGAAGGAGGGATCCGATGCAACCAGAGCTTCAACTGCGGAGTTGACTGCAGGCAGGAAGCCTTCCATGCTGACCCAGCCGACATAGTTCTCAGGATCATAGAAGAAGGTAAGGAACTTACCGATGGCTTCGTCACGGGCTGCCTGATCGGGAGCAGACTCGTCCTTGAAAGCCATCACGCGATCCATAACGCCAACGGAGGAAGATACCTTGCCTTCGTTTGCGGGGATGGCTGCGGTTGCCATATTAACATCGGTATAGCCCTTTTCTGCAACATAAGAGGGCAGGGAGTTCGGTGCAATGACCATTGCCAGCTTGCCTGCGCCGAACATATCCTGCAGGTCATAGCGGGTCTGGGTCTCGGGGTTGGGGTTGGTGTAGCCGTTCTTTACCAGACTGATAGCGTACTCGATAGCCTCAACGTTCTCTGCGCTGTTGAGAGCCCAGTTGCCGTCGGCATCAACAAAGCCGCCGCCGTTGCCCCAGGTGTAGTAAGCAAATGCTGCCTGGCCCTCGTCGGTGGTCATATCAATACCCCAGGGGTACACTTCGCCATCGTAGTAGTCGATGATAGCCTGACTGGCATCCTCAAGCTCTGCCCATGTGGTGGGAACCTCAATGCCAACTTCCTCGAATATATCTACATTGTAATAGAGAGCGCGGGCGGATGCGAGGTCGGGAACAGCCCAAACAGTATCGTCGATGACAGACTGCTCAATGAAGGAGGGGAAGAAGTCGTTGTAGAGCTCTTCGGGGCAGTACTGGGAGACAGGCTCCAGCAGGCCTTCATTTGCATAGTTTGCAAAAACGTCTATGTTCAGGATGTCAGGTGCCTGATCGCTGGCGATACGGGTGTCTACTACGGTGTAAACGTCGTTCCAGGAGACAACTTCAAGGTTCAGTTTGATGCCGGGGTTCTCAGCCTCGAACTTGTCCACAAAGTTGGTGCCATCCATGCCGGTGCCAAGAAACCAGTCCTGGGTGTTGGGGCCGTACTGGCAGATGATAACATCGAGAGTGATCTCTTCTGCCGCTGAGGCCTCAGGTGCGGTGGTGTCTTCTGCGGGAGCTGTGGACTCTACAGGATCTGCGGTCTCGCCGCATGCGCACAGAGCAAAGACCATTGCGAACGCAAGAAGCAGTGCCAAAATCTTCTTCATTTTTTGTTTCTCCTTGTCATAAAAATATATAGTGAAAGGTTTTTCGCCCTTCGCTGCTTAATAAAATATGTCGGTTTTTTGTCAGGCTTTTGTTTTGAGTAAAACAGAATAGACAAAAACAACACGTCATATATATATTATACTTAGTAGAAATAGTTAAATATAGAAAAATTTGTTCGCATTATAGCAATATTTTTCGTATGCGAAAAATCGGCCCAAATTTGTCTCTCCTTGTCATGTTCCTTGTCCGCTGTTCCGGTTTTTTTTGCGATAGGCGCTGGGAGTAAGGCCGGTGATGGACTTGAATATCTTTGTAAAATAGTTATAGTCGCTGAAACCCACCTCTTCCGCCACAGAAGAGATAGGGGCATCGCTCCGAATCAACAGGTTTTTGGCGGCGTGGATCCGCCGTTCAGCGATAACGCGGGTTAACGTGCTGCCGCCGGAGAGCTTTTTCGCCAAAGCACACAGCTTGGTAGTGCCCATATGCAGCTCTGAGGATATCTTTTTCAGAGACAAGGGCTCCATATAATGCTGATCCAGGTACATCTCCAGCCGCTGCACATCGGTATGCTCGGCCGAATGGATGATTCCTTCAAGCTGAATATACAGCGTCAATGCCTCAAGGAGCTCCGCATAAGCCTCAATCTGCTCGTGGGAGTACTGGTTTATGGCAAGGAAGCTGTCGTGCAGCTCCTCCATATTCCCATTGTACCAGCCCAGGGTGCTTTTGGTGTATTTCCATTGCTCGTCAATGGGCGAGTCGTCCAGAAGCTGGCCAAAAACCAGATATGCAATGGGAATGCCGCTTTCCGAGATAGGCAGGACAACCTCACAGATACCTGCGTGGCAGCGGTACAGGTTGATTCCCCGGGAGGCGGCGCACTTCTTTACTGCCGCCGCATCGCAGGCCTCACAGCGGGCATGCCCCTCCGGGCAGGCGTTGATAAGCTGGCAAAATGGGTTGTTGGAACCGATGATCTGTATGTCCTTGCCGTTGATATCGAATATGTTGGCCCAGATGCCCGTCAGTGTGTGAAGATTGGTAATCAGTCTCAGCAATCGGTCGTTATTGAAGAGTATATTCATTGGCGCTTCACTCCCCGGTAGATTTTTCTATTTTGCGTATTATATCACGATTGTTCCGGCTTGTCACCCTGTTACTTTCCGACCTCTTCCCGGAGGATACGGTACATATCCTCCCACTTGTTTTCCATATCCTTTACCAGTTTGAACTGAGTCCGTGCCCTGTCAAGATTGTGCCCTGGCCGATGGATGGCAAAGTAGTGATCCCCGTCCAGATAGTCGGTGAGAAAACGCACACCGCATTCCAGCGTCATGAGCTTGGCACCCAGCGGCAGAGCCTCCCGCTCCCGGTCTGTCAGACTGGGGCAGGAGCGGATAAAGCCCCTCGTAAAGGTGCGGTACAATTCAAGGTCCATGCTCATCTTATCCAGGTCTTTTTCATCCTCGGCAGCGGTGGCTGCGCCGAAACGGATGGAATCGCCGAAGTCAAAGGCCGCAAGACCGGGCATGACCGTGTCCAGGTCAATGACACAGAGGGCTTTTCTGGTCCTTGCGTCCAGCATGACGTTATTGAGCTTGGTATCGTTATGGGTGACACGCAAAGGCAGTTCTCCGCTGTCCCTCATGCGCTGAAGCTCGCCGGCATCGTGTTCTCTGGAAAGGATAAATTCAATCTCTTCTTTAACAGCAGCCGCTCTGCCGCACACATCCGCCTCCAGCACCCGGCTGAAGTCTCTGTAACGCTTCGGCGTATTGTGGAAATCGGGTATAGTCTCGTGCAGGGTGTGGGCCGGGAATTGGGTCAGCATATCCTGAAAACGACCAAAAGCCACGGCACTCTGGTAAAAGTCCTCCGGGCACTCTGCAGCCTGAAGGCAAATACTGTCCTCTACAAAATCATAGGCCCGCCAGCTCTGGCCGCTCTCGTCCAGATACAGGATATCTCCATCTTCAGCGGGAACAAGGCGCAGAGTCCCTCTGGGGTCACTTTCCCGCGCACCCACAAACTTGGTGACAGCGGCAATATTCTCCATCAGGCCCCTGACATCGGGAAAAACGTTTCCGTTGATGCCCTGAAGTATATATCGTTTCTTTGCGTCCGTCACCACGAGGAAGGTGCGGTTTATGTGACCAGAACCGTATTTCTCGCAGGATACGGGTTTGCCCTGAAACCGAAAGTGAAATACAGCGTTTTCCATACCAAATTCCTCCGCAATGGTGTTTTAGATTATATTGTACAATTGCATTTATATATTAATCGTATCCGCGCCACAGATAATAGGAAAATTTTTCGTGTTACAGTAAAATTAACCCT
>CAZESU010000103.1:0-6767 GCA_964515275.1 uncultured Oscillospiraceae bacterium | reverse complement strand
CCCCATTCACTAGATAGTATATCATACTTGTCTAGCAAATGGGGTGCAGTTCATTATGGCGGTGTTCTTTGATACCTCTTCTTCCGCTGATGAGACGATTGAAGCTATTGAGCAAATCCGGGAAACGGCGGGAAAACAGTGCTTCGTATCCGGCATTTCCGCTTTGGTAACCGACCTGAAAGCTCTGTGCGAACGAGAGGAACCGATTTATGTTGGAATTGCGGTTTTGTGCGCATTGTTGGCTATGGAGCTTCTGACGGATGCATGGCTGGTACCGCCGGTGTTCCTGATCGGGATAGGCATTACGATCCTGTATAATATGGGTACTAACGTCTTCTTTAGCGAGATATCCTTCATCACCAAGGCCTTAGCGGCGGTTTTGCAGCTCGCCGTTACGATGGACTACTCTATTTTTCTGTGGCATGCTTACTGCGCATGGAAAAAGAAATGTGAATCCAACACGGATGCCATGGCGATGGCGATTCGGGATACGGTCGTGTCTGTGACCGGCAGCTCACTGACCACGATCGCGGGCTTTCTGGCTCTCTGTTTTATGAGCTACACCATGGGCATGGATATCGGTCTTGTGATGGCAAAGGGCTGCCTGCTGGGTGTGATAGGCAGCGTGACGATTTTGCCGTCGCTTATCCTTCAGCTTGATAAGCCTTTGACCAAAAGCATGCATCGTTCGCTGATCCCAGATGTGAACGGCGCGGCCGCTTGGATCACCGGACACTTTTGGGTATTTTTGGTGCTCTTTGTGATCATTTTGATCCCAGCAGCCATCGGTTACAGCAACACACCGGTCTATTACGACTTTACGGAGATTCTTTCAGGTGATGATCTGGAGAACATTTCGGAGGATGATATGCAGTTTTTGACAGCAAACCAGAAGCTGGAGGAAAACTTTAATGTGGCCACAACGCATATGATCCTATGCGATGCGGATCTTTCCGTGGCGGATGCTTCCGCTATGATCAAACGGGTGGAAGCCGTTGACGGCGTTACCAATACGTTAGGGCTCAACTCCTTGCTGGGCAGCCTGATTCCGGAGGATGTACTTCCGGAGAAGCTGATAAGCATACTGAAAAATGACAATTATCAGCTTATCCTGATCAATTCTGCCTATAAGGTTTCCACGGACGAATGTAATAATCAGATTGACAGCATCAATGCCATTTTAAAGGAATACGATCCAAACGGTATGCTGATCGGCGAAGCTCCCTGTACCAAGGATCTGATTGAGATCACGGACGCAGACTTTGCGGTTGTCTCCTGGGTTTCCATAGTGTTTGTATTTCTTATCATTCTGCTGACGTTGCGCTCTGCCTCGCTGCCTGTCATATTGGTGGCGGTCATTGAATTTGCGGTGTTCATCAATCTGGGAATTCCCTATTACACGGGATTTACGATGCCGTTCATCGCACCTATCTGTATCAGCACAATTCAACTTGGCTCCACTGTAGACTATGCAATCCTGATGACCACACGCTACCGGGAACTGCGTCCCAGCAACGACAAAAAAACAAGCATCACACAGGCTTTAGCTTACGCAATGCCATCTGTATTGGTAAGCGCACTGAGCTTCTTTGCCGCTACCTTCGGCGTGGGCGTCTACTCAGATATTGATTTGATCAGTTCCATGTGCAATCTGTTGGCCCGCGGTGCCCTTGTCAGTATGCTTTCCGTTCTGCTGGTGCTCCCTTCGCTGCTGATGCTGCTGGACGGACTTGTGATCCATACCAGTATGGGGATGAAGAAAAAGGAAAATATAGTTTAGGACCTGTATGAAAAAAGTTAACTTGCCCAAAGAACGGGTTTGCTTCCGCTATATTACGTCTCAAAATCTTTCTGTAAACAAAGTATAGCGCGATTTGCCCCTTCTCTGGCAAAAAATCCCTTACCCATGGGCGCACCGCCTATTTGCCCAATAAGCACAAATACGGCTTCTCAATTGAATACTTCCATCGAAAAATGCGTGTGCAGCGCACATTCGCATTATAAATAGTATAAATAAAAATGGCGTGCCGCTCACCGAAAAGCGGCAGCTGCGGCACATGTTGAAAGCCTCCGTTCCGCCGCATAAGGAGGTTTTCCTTTCCGCTTGTGCTGCGGGTTATGCGGCAGAATGGAGATTATTATGAAATACCAAATCCAAAAAAATTTAGCGGCCGGCATGACCGGTCTGATGCTGCTCTCCTGCCTGACCGGCTGCGGCGCAGTTCCGGTAAACACCGAAGCAGAAGCGGCCTCCGAGGAGAGGCAGGAAACGGAGGCGGCCCCTGCGCTTCTCAGCTCCTCCAGCGGCGAGATGAGCAAGGAAGAAACCGTCTATGTGATTGCCAATCCGGATGGTACGCCGGAAGAGACCATTGTAAGCGCCTGGCTCAAAAACCCGGATGGAAACGAGACGATCACAGACTGTGCGGAGCTTTCAGATATTGAAAATGTGAAAGGAACGGAAACCTATACTGTTGACAAAAACGGGAATATCGTATGGCAGGCTGATGGCAGCGATATCTACTATCAGGGAATCTCTCAACAGGAACTGCCTGTAAGCACAGAGATAAGCTATATGCTGGACGGCAAGACCGTCTCCGCAGAAGAGCTTCCCGGGGCGAGCGGACATCTGGTTATTACCTTCACTTATAAAAACAATACGGCTACAGAGCGGGCTGTAGAGGGAAAAACGATTACGCTCTATCAGCCTTTTCTGGTGCTCTCCGGCCTCGTGCTGGATAATACGAAGGCCTCTGATGTGACCGTAACAAAGGGAATGGTTATGAACACCGGCGATCAGATGATTGCGATCGGCATGGCTATGCCGGGTCTGCCGGAGGATCTTGATCTTGACGATCTCAAAGACACGGACGGGAATCCGATAACGCTGGATATTCCTGAAACTGTCACCATTGAGGCCGACGTAACGGACTTCTCCCTGCTCACAACGGTGACAATTATTGAAAATTCCCTTTTCAACTCGCTGAATCTGGATGACGTGGAAACGCTGGACGACCTTCAGGACGCTGTCGACCAGCTGACAAGTGCATCTTCTCAGCTGGTAGAGGGAACAGGGGAGCTGTATGACGGCGTAAGCAGGCTCAGTGATGGGAGCGATACCCTCAGCAGCGGGATCGATACCTTGGACAGCGGTGCCGACGAACTGAACGCTGGCGCGGCGGCCTTGGCGGATGGCACGAATACACTCAAGGAAGGCGCGGCCAATGTGTCGAATAACATGAGTATCCTTTCCGTCGGGCTGGATTCCTTAAATGATGGAGCGCAGAGTCTGTACAACGCACTGGAAGGAATGCAGGCGCAAGTTGCCGATTTGCCTGACAATGTGGACGCTTTGTATACCTTCGCGCTCCAGATAAAGGCGGCTTTGGAGGGCAGTCTCTATGAAGGCGCGGCAAGCATGGAAACCGGCGCAGACGCGTTGTTCGCCGGGCTTGAAAACATCGGCTCCGCGGCAGACAATATGCAGGTGGCCGCAGAGGGCATCGGCTCAAGCGCGGGTAATATCTCAGGCAGCGCCAGCGCGATCTACGATCTGCTCGCTTCGCTCCAGACAGAGGAGAACGCGGGTACAATTGAGGCAATTTACGGCTATTTGAGCACGATCAGTTCTAACGCGGCCGCAATTTCCGCCACTGCCGGCAGTATTAGTGACGGGTCAGCCACGATTTCATCCGGCTCTAAGGAGCTTAAAGCCGGTGCGGACAATCTCGCGGACGGGGCAGGTGACCTGAAAACCGGCATTGCTGCAGCGGCAAATTACCTCGACAATCTTGCGAAGAATCTTTCCCTCATGGCGGATAGCTCCCAGACGCTGGTGGACGGCGTTGACCAGTTGAGCGTCGGCGCACAGGATCTCAGTGCCGGAGCGGGAAATGCAGCTGCAGGCGCAAAGCAACTGAGCGAGGGAACCCAGCAGCTGGCAACAGGAGCATCTGACGCCGCAGACGGCGCGTCCAAGTTGGCAGACGGCGCGTCCGTATTAAAGGAGGGCACAGTCCAGTTAAAAGATGGCAGCACGGCGCTGATAGATGGAATTTCCCAGCTGCTCTCCGGCGCACAGCAGCTGAAAGAAGGATTGGTACAGTTTGACAGCGATGGCATTCAGAAGCTGGCCTCGGTTTTAGAGGATAACGGTCAGGCTCTTCTGGCCAGACTCCGCGCGTTGCAGGATCTGAGCGAAGAATACACCTCTTTTTCCGGTGCGGGCGGAGATCTGCCCTGTTCCGTGCGGTTTATTGTCCGAACTAATTCGATTGGCGGTTGATATAAAAAGCAGTTATCAATACACATAGTATCAAGGATCCCCGGCAGCGTATTTTGCTGCTGGGGATCTTTTGTCGTGATGATGGAATCTGATACTGATATCTGATAGAAAGGTCAATAAAGATTTTCGAGCAGATATCAGTATAAATTGTGCCTACGGTACAATTTGAGCGTGCACAGCACACGGGATTCTTGATTAAACGTTTAATCAAGAATCAGTATGAGACTTGTGACACACATAATGAAAGAGTATTATACGCAGACAGACGATATGGATGACCTGATCTCCATTGGAACAATCGGCCTGATAAAGGGGATGCGGAGATCATTCGAGAGTTTGTAGAGAAGATTTACGTTTACAACGCCGGGCGCACGCCTACCGGAAGACGGACTCAAAAGGTCAAAATTATCTGGAACTGCATAGGCGAATTCAAACTGCCACGGTGCAAAAACGCTGACGAAAACAATGAAAAATCGGCATAGCGAACAGATACCAACCATGCCGCTTTTCATAGGAAATTCTCAAATCCCTATTGATGCCCCACTTTTGGCCGGTTTTTTCAATAATCGTTGAACTTTGGTTGAACAAAAATTGAAAATGTGTCATTATATTAATCACAATGAGATTTTCCGAATTCGATAGATGACTTGGGAGGCGAGATATGTTCAAAATTCTGATTGCTGAGGACGATGGGGAACTGCGTCAGCTTTTTCAGCATGTACTGGTGAAAAACGGCTATGCCGTAACCGGTGTCGTCAACGGGCAGGAAGCCCTTGATGCAATGGACGGCGGATATTTTGACCTTGTGATTTCCGATATTATGATGCCTGTTATGGATGGTTATGAGCTGGTGAACTCTCTGCGCCAGTCGGGGGTTCAATGTACCGATTCTGATGATCACCGCCAAGGATGCCTTTGACGATATGCGCCTTGGCTTCCTATCCGGTACCGACGATTATATGGTAAAGCCGGTAAATGTGAACGAAATGGTGCTCCGCGTGGGCGCTTTGCTCCGCCGCGCCCAGATGATCAACGAGCGGAGACAGACCATCGGCGGGACGGTAATGGAATGTGACTCTCTCACTGTTACCTGCAATGGGGAGAGTATGGTGCTCCCACAGAAGGAATTCATGCTGCTATATAAAATGGCCTCTTTCCCCGGGCGGATTTTTACGAGACAGCAGTTGATGGACGATATCTGGGGCTACGACTCCGACAGCGATACCCATACTGTGGATGTGCACATCGGCAGGCTGCGCGACAGATTCAGGGATAACCCGGATTTCAAGATTGTCACCATGCGCGGCGTGGGCTATAAGGTGGTAAAGACATGAGGCCAAAAAGACTCCATTTCAACCTTCGCCTGTATTTCACCCTGATTGTGATGGTGGATATAACCATAAGCATTGTTTTGGCGCTGATGTCTGCAACGGTGCTGAACCAACTTGCCAAGGGACATATACTCCTGTCCGTGACTATGTGGCAGATATTGATCAGCATCCTTATCGGAGCTACCGTTTCAGCTATTTTGAGTAAATGGTTTTTTGATCCAATCACCAAACTCAGTGAGGCCATGAAAAAGGTTGCTGAAGGGGACTTCACTGTGCGGCTTAACGCGGACAAGAGCATCCGGGAAATAAGGGATATCTATTCAAACTTCAACCTGATGGCAAAGGAGCTCGGTGCTACGGAGATATTGCAGACAGATTTCGTTTCAAACGTCTCCCATGAGTTCAAAACCCCCATCAATGCCATTGAGGGCTATGCCACCCTTTTGCAGGACGACGAAAGCATGTCCCCGGAAAAGGAAAAATACGTGGAGAAGATACTTTTTAACACAAAGCGGCTGTCCGATCTGGTGGGAAATATACTGCTTCTCTCCAAGGTGGATAATCAGGCCATACAGGACAGGCTCAGCACTTTTCGACTCGATGAGCAGATACGGCAGTCTGTGGTGCTTCTGGAGCTCAAGTGGGCGGAAAAGGATATTGAGTTTGATGTGGATCTTGAGCGTGTGGAATATACCGGCGATGAGAGCATGTTGATGCATGTCTGGAACAACATTATTGGCAACGCCATAAAATTTGATCCCGATGGGGGCTATGTAGGTATCAAAATGAAGCAGCGAGAAGGGGAAATAACCGTTACCGTGGAAGATAACGGCCCCGGAGTGGACGAGGAGGCGCGAAAGCACATCTTTGACAGGTTCTATCAGGCCGACAGCTCTCATAAAGGAGAGGGAAATGGTCTGGGTCTCGCCCTTGTAAAACGGATACTGGATGCCCATAAGGGCAGCGTATATGTGGAAGACAGAGTAGGGGGAGGCAGCCGCTTCGTTGTAATCCTCCCAATAGAATAAGAAGATGAAAAAAGGGATGACTTCGGTCATCCCTTTTTTCAACGATTGTTGAGCTACAGTTGAAATTCATACTAAACTTCAATTAAAACATTTATAAATCCAATTACGCAACGTAACACTGCG
>CAZESU010000102.1:0-6906 GCA_964515275.1 uncultured Oscillospiraceae bacterium | reverse complement strand
TAGTCCAGCAGACGGCGGCGCTTACCAACCATCTTGTACATGCCCAGACGGCTGTGGTCGTCGTTGGGGTGCTTCTTCAGATGCTCGGTCAGCTCAAGGATACGCTCGGACAGAATGGCGATCTGGACCTCGGGAGAACCGGTGTCGCCCTCGTGAGTGGCGTTGCTGTTGATAACTTCGGCCTTCTTTTCTTTGGTGATCATAATGGATTATCCCCTTTCTTGAATCTTCTATACCCTGCAGCTAAGCATCGGGCGGAAAGGCTACCGCAGCGGCGGCATGGCCCCGAAGCTGAGCATGCGGGCGCATACTGTTGTATATTAACATCTCTCCGGCAGGAAGTCAACCATTATTCTGCTGCCAAACCATAAAAATCCGGAGGAAATTTATCTGTTGCGCATCAAAGTCTTCATGCGCAGGCTGTGGTCAAGGATGCTCTTGCGCAGGCGCAGATTTTTGGGCGTAACCTCCAGCAGTTCGTCGTCTGCAAGAAACTCAAGGCACTGCTCAAGACTGAGCTGGCGGGGCGGGATCAGGCGCAGCGCCTCATCGGAGCCGGAGGCACGGGTATTGGTCAGATGCTTGGTGCGGCAGACATTAACGGGCACGTCATCGCTCTTGGGGCAGACGCCTACAATCATGCCGGCATAGACCTTGGTACCCGGTGTGATGAACAGGGTACCGCGATCCTGTGCGTTCCACAGGCCATAGGCCACGGCCTCGCCGGTCTCAAAGGCGATAAGAGAGCCGGTATTGCGGCGGGCAATATCGCCTTTATAGGGCTCATAACGCTCAAAAACGGAGGCAAGGATGCCCTCGCCCTTGGTATCGGTGAGGAACTCATTGCGGTAACCGAAGAGACCCCTTGAGGGAATAAGGAACTCCATCTTCATGCGGCTGCCCACGGGAGTCATCTCAAGGAATTCACCCTTGCGTGCGCCCAGCTTCTCCATGACGGAACCCATGTAATCCTGGGGCACGTCCACCACTACACGCTCCACAGGCTCGCAGAGCTGACCGTCTATCTCCTGATACAGCACGCGGGGGGGAGACACCTGGAACTCATAGCCCTCACGGCGCATGGTCTCGATCAGGATGGACAGGCTCATTTCACCGCGGCCGGCGACATTGAAGCTGTCGGTGCTGTCGGGAATGTCGGTGACACGCAGGGACACGTCCTTCAGCGTCTCGCGCATCAGGCGGTCACGGATCTGACGGGAAGTGACATATTTGCCCTCGCGGCCGGCAAAGGGACTGTCATTTACGGAGAAGGTCATCTCCAAAGTGGGGGCACCGATCTTTACGAAGGCCAGAGGCTCCGCAAAGCCCTTTGCGCAGATGGTATCGCCGATGGTGATATCGCCGATGCCGCTCATGGCGATGATGTTGCCGGCGCCGGCCTCAGTGACAGGAATCCGGTCAAGACCGTCAAACTGGTACAGGGAGACAGCCTTTGCCTTCCTTGCGGGAGCATCGGGATCATGGTAATTGCAGACCTCAATCTCCTGATTCTGCTTGATGATACCCCGCTCGATACGCCCGATGGCAATGCGGCCCACGTATTCGTTATAATCTATGCTGCTGACCAGCATCTGGAACGGAGCTTCCTCGTCCATTTCCGGCGCGGGGATGTACTCAAGAATCGTCTCAAACAGGGGCTTCAGATCGGTACCAACAACCTCAGGCGAGTAGCTGGCGGTGCCCTGCCTGCCGGAGCAGAAGAGCATGGGAGAGTCAAGCTGCTCATCGGTGGCGTCCAAGTCCATCAGCAGCTCCAGTACATCGTCGATGACCTCGTGGATGCGCTGGTCAGGACGGTCGATCTTATTGATAACCACGATAACCCGGTGGCCCAGCTCCCGTGCACGGCTGAGGACAAAGCGGGTCTGAGGCATGGGGCCCTCGGCGGCATCCACCAGAAGGATAACGCCGTTGACCATCTTCAGAATGCGCTCCACCTCGCCGCCAAAGTCAGCGTGGCCCGGAGTGTCTACTATATTAATTTTCGTATCGCCATACCACACGGCGGTATTCTTTGCCATAATGGTGATGCCGCGCTCACGCTCAAGGTCGTTTGAGTCCATCACGCGCTCTACCACTTCCTGATTTTCGCGGTACACGCCGGACTGCTTGAGCATCTCGTCCACCAAGGTGGTCTTGCCGTGGTCAACGTGGGCTATAATGGCGACGTTTCTGAGTTTATCCATAAAATTCGCAACTCCCCTGCGCATAGTCTCTGTATTACTATATATTTTCAACACAAAGTTGAATTTTAACACCCTCTGTGGGAAATTGCAACACTTTCTGTTCATTTTTCCTTCTTATTGCAATGCTTTTCCTTCCGTGGTACAATCGGAAGCACAAAATATAAAAATTGGAGAATGATATGAGCGACAACTTTTTTGCCTATATATCCCGCATGCGCTACATCGGACGCTGGAGTCTGATGCGCAATTCCCTGCCTGAAAATATTCAGGAGCACAGCCACATGGCTGCGGTAATCGCCCACGCTCTGGGTGTCATCCGGCGGGATGTCTACCACATCCCCTGCGACCCCAATGAGTGCGCCGCCGTGGCCCTGTACCACGACTGCTCGGAGATCCTCACCGGCGATCTGCCTACTCCCATCAAATATCACAGCACCGAAATTATGGGGGCCTATAAGCAGGTGGAGCAGCTGGCCTGCGAGAAGCTGCTTGCCACCCTGCCGGAGGAGCTTCGGGGCGCATATGAGCCGCTGCTCAGCGGGGAGACGCAGGCACGGCTGCACGATTTGGTAAAGGCTGCCGACAAGCTCTGTGCTTATATTAAATGTATAGAAGAGCGCAAGGCCGGCAACAATGAATTCCTGTCCGCCGAGAAGCAGAGCCGGGCTATTCTGGAGGCCAGCCCCCTGCCGGAGGTAAAGTATTTCATGGAGCATTTCATCCCCGCCTTCGAGCTGACGCTGGACGAGCTGGGGACCATAGAGGAGTGACGCAGTTGGAACAGTCAAAGATCGACAGAATCAATCAGCTGGCAAAGCTCGCAAAAGAGCGTGAACTGACAAGCGATGAGCTCTCGGAGCGGGAAGCTCTGAGAAAAGAATACATTGAGGACTGGCGCAGAAGCACCATCGCCGTGCTGGAGAACACTTATATTCAAACCCCAGACGGGAAGAAGCACAAACTTCAGAAGCGGCAGTAAATCGGTCTTTGCCTGCCGGGAAAAGAAAGCTCCCGCATATCGGACACCTTCTGTCCGTATGCGGGAGTCTTTTTGTTCTTTTATTATCTCACTCGACGGCTATCATATAATAGTACACCGGCTGACCGCCGCTGACTACGCTGATGTCCGCATCCGGGAAGCAGCCGATAATGGTCTGCGCAGACTCATTGGCCTCGTCCTCCTGTACGTCCTCGCCGTAGTATACGGTAATGAACTCGGGGTCAAACTCATCGAAGGCCCAGCTCAGTTCCTTGAACAGGGTTTTGATGTTGGTGTAGCTGCCGATAAGAGCGCCGTCCAGCAGGGCAAGGTACTCGCCTGCGTGGATATTGTGCCCGTCAAAGTCCGAATCCCGGGCGGCATAGGTGATCATGGCGGTGTGTACGTTGGAGATGGCCTCGTTCATGGCGGCAACCATCTGCTCCTCACCCTCGTCGGGGTTGAAGTTCAGCAGTGCAGACACGCCCTGCGGAACGGTCTTGGTGGGCATGACGATGACCTTCTTCTCTGTCAGGGGGATGCACTGCTCAGCCGCCATGGTGATGTTCTTGTTGTTGGGGAACACAAACACGGTGGAGGCGGGCGTGCGGTTGATCTCCTTAAGAATATCGTCGGTGGAGGGATTCATGGTTTGTCCGCCGGTGACAACGCCGTCTGCTCCAAGTTCACGGAACAAGGACTCCATTCCCGCACCGGCACATACAGTGACGACGCCGAATTCCTTCTCCGGCTCGGCAACGGCATTTTCCTGCTCTTCCAGCTCACGCTCCACAGCCTCAAGATCATCGGTGCTCTGGGCCTTCTTGCCCGCCACCAGATCGTCGTGCTGGGTACGCATGTTCTCGATCTTCGCCAGTTCCAGCGTGCCGTACTTCTGGGACTCGTTCAGCGCATTGCCGGGGATGTTGGTGTGGACGTGTACCTTGAAGGCCTCATCGTCATCGCCGATGACAAGAGAGTCGCCGATGCTGGAAAGGTAAGCGCGCAGCGGCTCCAGATCCACCTCGGGCGTCTTTTTCCGGACGATAAACACCGTATCAAAGGCAAAGGTGATGTCCTCGGTGTCAAAAACGTCAAAGGCGCTGCTCTCGGCAAAGCCGCTCATATCTCCCGGATTTTCCGGTGCGGCAATCTCTCCTCTCAGAGAGGCCAGCATGGCCTTGAGGATAATCTGATAGCCCATGCCGCCTGCATCCACGACACCGGCCTTCTTCAGCACGGGGTTCAGGTTCACGGTGTTCTCCAATGCCTCGTCGCCTGCTTTGATGGCGCAGAGCAGGGCGTTTTCAAGGCTTGCGCCGGCATTCGCCGCTTCCACTGCAGCAGCAGAAGCCAGGCGGGATACCGTGAGAATCGTGCCCTCGGCAGGCTTCATAACCGCCTTGTAGGCAGCCTCCACGCCGTCTGCCATGGCGCCGGTAAATTCCACCGTACCCGCCGTCTCAAGACCCTTCAATCTGCGGGAAATGCCCCGGAACAGCAGGGACAGGATAACGCCGGAATTGCCTCTGGCTCCGCGGAGAAGGGCGGAGGCCACACAGTCCGCTGCGGCGTCAAGGGAGACAACGTTTTTCTTGCGCAGCTCGGTGGCTGCATTGTTGAGCGTCAGGCCCATATTTGTGCCGGTGTCTCCGTCGGGCACGGGGAAGACGTTCAATTCGTTTACCTTTTGAATATTTTCATGCAGAGCCGCATCCGCGCACAGGATCATTTCCTTAAACGCGGCGGCATCAATATAATCTTTCAAGCGAAAGCACCTCCGGGGATGAGCTGAACCTTATCCGATAATTGTGTCTATATATACATCCACATTCTTCACAGGGACTCCTGTGGATTTGGACAGCTTATAGCTGACCTCGTTCATGATGCTGCGGGAAACAGCGGCGATATTCACACCGTGGTCAACACCGATATGAAGCTCAAGCGACAGGCTTCCGTCGTCGTTGAATTTGACTTCCACACCTTTGGACATGGACTCGCGGCGAAGAAGCTGCAGCGGTCCGCCTTCCTTGCTGCGGCCTGCCATGCCCTTGACTCCGAAGCAGCTTGTGGCGGCGTCGCCTGCAAGATAGGTAAAGACCTCGCTGGTGATGCTGATTTTTCCGTTGTCGTTTATAATATTCACCATAGCTGACGATCTCCTTTCATAGTTCACGGCACAAAAACCGATTGTATGATTATAAACCATTACTTCAAAAAGCACAAGTAAAAAAAACACACGTTTTTCTCTGCCTATTCAGACAGTTTGCTGGATCCGTCAATAAAATGGGCTGATTTTCATTTTTTTGTAAGATTTTTATGTAGCTTGCATGTTTACAAGTTGATATTTTAATGTTAAACTGTCTGTGGCTCGAATCATGAGCCGGCGACAGTCAATTTTTTGCAATGGAGATGAATATAGAAATGCAGAGACACTTCAAGACCATGGACGGTAACACTGCTGCCGCCCATGTATCCTACGCATTTACCGAAGTCGCAGCAATCTACCCCATCACCCCCTCCAGCCCCATGGCGGACTATGTTGACCAGTGGGCCGCAAACGGCAGAAAGAACATTTTCGGTTCTACCGTTAAGGTTCAGGAGATGCAGTCCGAGGCAGGCGCAGCAGGTTCCGTTCACGGCTCCCTGAACGCCGGCGCTCTGACCACCACCTACACCGCATCTCAGGGCCTGCTGCTGATGATCCCCAACATGTACAAGATCGCAGGCGAGCTGCTGCCCGGCGTTTTCCACGTCAGCGCACGTACCGTCGCCAGCCACACCCTGAACATCTTCGGTGATCACAGCGACGTTATGGCCTGCCGTCAGACCGGTTTTGCCATGCTGGCTGAGAGCAATGTACAGGAAGTTATGGATCTGTCCCCTGTTGCCCACCTGGCAGCAATCAAGGGCCGTGTTCCTTTCCTGAACTTCTTCGACGGTTTCCGCACCTCTCACGAGCTGCAGAAGATCGAAGTCTGGGACTACGAGGATCTGAAGGAAATGTGCGACATGGACGCCGTTGAGGCTTTCCGCGCCCGCGCTCTGAACTCCCAGCACCCCGTAATGCGCGGCTCCCACGAAAATGGCGATATTTTCTTCCAGAACCGTGAGGCATCCAACAAGTACTACAATGCAGTCCCCGCCATCGTTGAGGAGTACATGGGTAAGATCAACGCCAAGCTCGGTACCGATTACCAGCTCTTCAACTACTACGGCGCACCCGATGCAGACCGCGTCATCGTTGCCATGGGTTCCATCTGCGACGTTGCAGAGGAAGTCATCGACTACTTGAACGCTCACGGTGAAAAGGTCGGCCTTGTCAAGGTTCGCCTGTTCCGTCCCTTCTGCCCGGACAAGCTCATCGCAGCCATCCCCGCAAGCTGCAAGAAGATCGCAGTTCTCGACCGTACCAAGGAGCCCGGTGCACAGGGCGAGCCTCTGTACCTGGACGTTGTTACCGCTCTGGCAAATGCCGGCAAGACCGACATCTCCGTCATCGGCGGCCGTTACGGTCTGGGTTCCAAGGATACTCCTCCCGCATCTGTCTTCGCAGTTTACAACGAGTTGAACAAGGCAGCGCCCAAGCGTCAGTTCACCATCGGTATCGTTGACGACGTTACCAACATGTCTCTTGAAGAAGTTCCCGCTCCCAACACCGCTGCAGAAGGCACCATCGAGTGCAAGTTCTGGGGCCTCGGCGGCGACGGCACCGTCGGC
>CAZESU010000101.1:0-7032 GCA_964515275.1 uncultured Oscillospiraceae bacterium | reverse complement strand
ATTACTATCTTGTTGAAATAATACAATCGGTGGCCATTTTTCAAACAAGCCCTAGCACTCCTGCTCGGCGATATTTTTATATAGCCTTTTTCCCAATCGCTTTGCAATCGCCCGGGTATCTGCCTCCAAACACACTGTTTTCCTTTAGCCGTAACAGGCCATACAGCAATCGTTCCTTGCGGCGCAACAGAATAATCATATGGGAAATCGCCTTTATCTCCGCAATATGTTCCATCATCAATTTGTTCTTGCAGAGATTTTCCGACACCCACGAATTTACCTTCTTTGTCAATGAAAATGGGATAAGTTTGATTGGGACGTTGCGTTTTATCAAATGTACTCAGCGTCAATCCTTCAAAAGGAGTACGGCTATTTCCACCGCAAAAATCAAGCGCATTTGCGTGAAAATCAGAGGGAACTACAAAAATCAAATACTCATGAACGTAATTAAAACCGCCTGACGGTTTTCCTCCTGATGTCTGTACGGTAACAGCTACCACTTGCCTTGTTGCAAATAATTCTTTCAGCAGGCTTACCAGATTGTGCAATTCATGATAACTAATGCTGACAATCAAACAGCCGTCTTCCGCCAGCAGCTTTTGCAGCAGCTTGAGCCGGGGATACATCATGCAAAGCCACTTGTCATGGCGGCTGAGATCCTCACCCTCTTTGCCGACAACCTCCCCCAACCACTTCTTGATTTTTGGGTCATTGACATTATCGTTGTAAACCCAGCCCTCGTTTCCCGTGTTGTATGGTGGATCGATATAGATGCACTTCACCCGACTCTCATACCGGGGCAGTAGGGCTTTCAAGGCTTCCAGGTTATCGCCCCGGATGATCATGTTTTCACTGCCGTTGTCCTCGGCGTGCTGACCGTTTTCGTCATAGCTGTATTTGCGTTCCAACACGCGGAACGGTACTTGTTGGTGGTGATTAATCACCTTATCTTTTCCGATCCACTCCAATGTCGGCATGGCGTTTCCTCCATATATCTATTGTATACATTATAACATCTGCCCATAATTCAATCATCACTTAGCCAAAACCGGAGTGATAGGGAATGCCTTAAAATGCTCATGTACGTTCCATTCTGCAATGGATAGCACTTCGAAATCATGTATCAACTCGGTTTGAATTTCGGGAAGCTTTTGCAGTTTAAAGGGCAGCAAGTCAGCAATATGGTTCCGAATCCGCTTTCGCATCACAATGTCGGCATGCGGGTATTCTAAGACATATACATATTTAACAGGCTTTTCTTTTCCAATTGCCGACAAATAAATCCAGCTGTCATAAAACTTAAAAGCAATTTTATTTTCTCTTTTTTGATCCAACGGATTGAATTTCTCCGGATGCGTTGCATTGGAAATATTGGCGTTTTTGTACTCAATTAGTATAACGCAATCCTCGGTTTCAACAATGAAATCAACATCGCTCAGAATTCCAAGTCCGGTTTTGCTATATGTGTCATGCAGTGCATCAGATGCCCACAAAGCGGCAGAAAAATCAAACTGATATGCTTGGTTTTCTTCTCTGTATATTTCACTCATTTTACGCGCACCTTATCCTCAAAAACCATATCCAGCAGTTCTTCATCCGCTTTCATCAAATGGTTGGGCTGTAATTCTTCTAGTGTAAAAGCAGATTCTCCATATATAACATCGTCTCTGACATCGCGTTGTGGAAATGCTTTTTTCAAGGAATCAGGCAATTCAGATGTTCCTTTATACAAATTGTGAAACTGAACATTTTTCTTACTCTCTCGCAAGATTTCAAGATACTTTGCAAAATTATAACTATGGGTTGCAATAAAAATTTGAATCCCATACTTTTGCAATTCCAGCAAAATTTTTGCGACAAGTGGGAACAACTCAGGATTTAAGTTCGATTCTGGTTCGTCCCAAAGCAGAATCGTACCTTTCTCTAAAAGGCCATTTTTAATTAGCTTCCAAAGCAGCGCAAGTTTGCGGAGGCCTTCTGCTTCCAGGGAAAAATCAATCTTGCGGCCATCCTCTTTGACCACATAGAACGCGTCGTCCTCGTGAACTACTTTCCCATCTATTGCTTCGCTGATTTGATCTAAAATTCTATCCATATATTCAGGGAGATTGCGTGCCTCGGGAAGAGAAGCGTTCACAATAATATCAACCTGCGTACCATCAAAAGGCATTTTGAATTTTTCATTAAGCGCTAAAAAGCCTCTGGAATGAGAAAGCATTTCTGTGGTCGGTATGAAAACAGACTGCATATTAAGGCCGAGCCAGTTGCCAAAGTTGAAAAAACCCTCATGAGACAAGCTGTATTCAAATTTATGCTCTCCATCGGAAACTTCAAATCCGCAGTAGCCGTTCTTGTGTGCATCGTTTTTCAGCAAATCGCCATCTCTAATACTGGAGGAGAAAAATTTGTAGAATTTATCCGTTTTCCCAACGTTCGTTCGCTCGATGGACCACTGTGTTGCAGCATAAATCATCTTCAGCAGTGTGGTTTTTCCTGTGCCATTTTCACCGATGATTACATTAATCCCATCAGAAAAATGTAATTCAAAAGCATTTTGAATTTTGTCTCCCTCTATAAGCTCGCCGTCTTTCGGATCAGCGTTGTTCTTGCGCCATTGATTTTGAAAAGCCATGACATTCATAACTTTAATGGATTTAATGGACATAACGATCGCCTCCTGTGCATAATAGTATCAGTTTTCCAAACAAAATCTAAAATATCTTTAACAGCTATCAAAATACTATCTATTTCGTTTTAATATATTTCCCGCTCTTAATTCTTGCGTCTGTGGGCTTTGGCGCATCATCGGGAATTGCCCATGCATGACCAATCCGTATTGCGCCCTGTATGCGTCCTTCGTTACACAATATCTGTATACGCCGTGTGGAGATATCCCATTTCTCGGCCGTTTGGGTAACAGATAAATACTTTGTCATATAGCCTCCTGATTGCTATGCGTTCCGTTCTGCACGCTATCATCAGTATATAAAAATTCATTATATATTATAGTCGGAAATGCGAATAAAATCAAGAACTTTTCCAGAAAATTCGTAAACACATTGCATTTTCATTTCCGATAGAGCGGCTAACTACTGAGTCAAAATTAAGACACGATGTCATGCCGAATTTACATTTCAAACGAAATCACAGTCTCTTTTGGTAGCTTTTCATTTTTACAATTCAGAAGATAGGAGATTGCATACTTGGAAAAAGGACGCGATATCATTTTGTCCCAATCCGCGAGCCGAATGATCTCCGCTGTTCTGTTTTCAAAATTAAACTGAATCTCGCCCCACTCGCCATCGCAGTCTGCTTGGTATTGGTAGGTTCCGGCGGCGATTCTTCCTTTTCGCATTTTCTGGGATGTGCGTTTCAACCGGATCGTGTGGATGATGCCTTCCTCCACCAGGAGTGTCGCAAGGTGCCATACAGCTTTCTTGTATGCCCTCTCTGCTCCGCTGGCAGTGGTGCCCTCGAACATAACCGCCAGTTCCTCCCAACTGGGTCTACTGTCCCAAGGTTTCACATGACCGCAGGTCATACAGATAGCATTATGCCTTTCCAGTAAAGATTGCTCACGATAATCCAGTTTATCAAATGCCTTCTGAACAGCTTTCATACAGGAACCATTCCAGAGGATTGCTCCGTAATTCCAACTGTCGTCACGGCTTACATCTTCCCCGGTTTCCTCACTGTCTTCATCTTGTGTGGTGACATATAACGGAGCCCGACTGCGGTTCTTCCGGGCAGCGGTCAGATAGCTTTCTGCCGTCTTTTTTGTGCAGTCGGTTTGCTTCATGAAAGCCGCAAGGGTTTTCTTTCTGGAATCCCCGGATTTGCTGTAAAGCCACGCAATTCCCCGGACGGTTTTGTACTCATCCAGATTTTTGAACGAGCCAGCTTCCTCATAACGGCGGCAATCCAGAATGGCGTTGCCAATATCGTAATAAGCGTAGGTCAGAAAATCTGCGCCTTTGTCGGGGTTATATCCCGGCAGACAATCCAGAATTGCGGACAAGCATCCCAGCTTGTAGTTCAGAAACCGTTCCGGGTCATAGCAGAGAACCCCTTCCCGGTGAAAGAATCGGTAGAGCCGCCCGTTGAGCATCTTTTCATAATGGTGCAGGAAGAAGCACAGATAACGTAGCTCCTTTTCCCGATTTGCCATCACAATATATTCATTGATATTGTCTGCCTGCGGCGGCTCTGGTTCCAGTTGAAAGGTGCGCTCTGCTTCCAGCTGGGTCAAGCCCTTTTCAAGACATTGAAAACCATATCTTGGTATGTATCCGGTCATGTCCCAGGAATAGTCATTCAGCATAGCGCACCTCCTTTCAATCTTGGCGAATCACAATTTCGCTTTTGCTTCCGCCAGTAAAGCAGTCTGCATCATTTCCTTTTCATAATCGCTCTGGGCATAGCCGACGTTGCTGATTGCCCGGAGCATTTTATCCTTTGCCAGCTTTTTCATAGCCTTGGCAAGTTCGGCGTCCAGAGTTCCGCGTTGGACATATCGGTTTATGGTATTCAGCCGGGTTTCATAAATCTGTTTCAGCGGATGATCCTCTGCCAACTCCCGCTGCTCCCGGCCTTTCAGATTGCCAATCTGTCTGCAAGTCCTGCGGAGCTTATCTCCCGGAGCCAGGTTGCCACAGTATTTGGTGGGCCTGGCATTGGTGGTCAAAAACCAGCGCCCACAGATGGGACATTTCTTCGGCGCGTGACCAACACACAGTCCTTCAAACAGATCGGATCGGAACATACCCACGAAGGAGACATAGTGCATCCGTTTCACCAACATTGGAACATCACAGTCGGGCCGAACTACCGGGACATATTGCAAGGTGGCATTGGTCATGGACATCCAGGCATCCTCTGCGCCAAAATCCTGCGTCAACGGGAATGCTTCTCCGAACATCTTCGCATAACCTTCTGGGGTGCGTTTGCAACCCGGTTCGTTCAGCTTCTCTGCAAAGGAAATCATCGATTTCTGATATTCTCCCAGAGAGAAACCCAAGTGAGCCATGATTGGCAGCACCCGCAGCAACTTCAGTCCCTTTTCATATCTGGGGTCGGTCAGGTTGGTCAGCGTGCCGTTCTGAACGGCGGCATAATAGGCATTGGCGTTGGCGAGAGATTCTTCTGAGAATACAAGATCCACACCATCGTCGGCATTGGAAAAATCCAGATAGGAAAATGGCTTCACATCCTTTAGAATGTTCACAATCTGCTTTGCGCTTTTCCGTGCGGCTGGCAATAATACCGGATTGCCATAGCCCGTGTTGGTGGTTGCCATGAACTGATTCAGTGCCATGCAAAGACCGTTCAACCGCTCTATAACCTCCAATGGGATGTTGAGCGAATCGCAGCCGAGTGTCCCGCTGTCAAAAATTTTGCCGTCATAAGTTACGGTGTTCTGCCAGAAGTCCAGAGAAAGAATGTTGTGTTTCATGTGCCCCTCCAGATTTGTTTTTCTTATTGTAGCACAAACATTCGAAAAAGAAAAGAGGCTGTCCTGTTTTTTGAAACAGAGTTGTCCTCCGATTAGCCTGTTTTTTTCAAATTTCCGCATAACCATAGTAGGAAAGCACGATGCCCGCCACCCCCGGCGGGCGTTTTGTGTTTCCCAATTTTTATAGGAGGTTTGAAAATGAACGTATTTGAAGCAGTTAAGGCGGCGGTCACAGTCAGGCAAGCCGCCGAACACTATGGATTGGAGGTGAACAGAAACGGTATGACATGCTGCCCGTTTCATGAGGACAGGCATCCAAGCATGAAGCTGAACGAGGAATATTTCTTCTGTTTTGGCTGCGGTGCTACCGGGGACGTGACCGACTTCGTGGCAAGGTTGTTTAACATTGGCAGCTATGAAGCAGCGCAGAAACTTGCTGCAGACTTTAGTGTCAGTACTGAGCCAGGGCAGACTGTGGCACTTACCTACAAGCCCAAGTTTCCTCGCAGCCGACAGCTTCAGGAGGATGAAATGCTCTGCTTTCGGGTGCTTACGGATTACCAGAATTTACTCAAAGGCTGGAAAGCGCGATATGCGCCCAGAACACCGGATGAGAAACTGGATGATCGGTTTGTGGAAGCCTGCCAGATGTTTGACCGTATCGAGTATCTGCTGGATGTTCTGACGGCAGGCAGCTTGGAGGAACGGGTCAGTGTAGTGGAGGAGCTGATGAAGGACCGCAAGATTGCGCTTCTGGAAAACTACACCGCCCAAAAACGGAAGGAGGCAAAGCACCGTGTCAAAGAACCGGAGATTGCCTGACTTGAATCTCCCCATCTGGTTTGACGGCAAGAATATCAATGAGGCTCTGTTCTGTGAAGAGTTTCTGCGAGAGCGCAGGATCATCTTCACGAATGGAGCTTTTTTCACACCCGACGGCAGGGTGACCGACGATCTTCCTCTGCGGGGAGAAATCTATGAAAAGCTGAAATGCTGCGCCGTGAATAACATCCCCCGGAAGATCAGCAACATTCTGGAAGTGATGAAGCTGGAAGCGCAGATGGAGGATTTCCCACCGGAGCAGGATCGGATTCATCTTTCCAATGGGACGCTGCTACTGGATGGCACCTTCACAGAGGGTAGGCCGCAGATTGTGCGGAGCCGTCTGCCGGTTGCCTACCGTCCTGATGCACCGGAGCCAGTCTTGTGGCTGCAGTTTCTGGAGGAACTGCTGTACCCGGAGGACATTCCCACCTTACAGGAGTTCGTCGGCTACTGCCTGATTCCTAGCAACAAGGGACAGCGTATGATGGTCATTAAGGGCAACGGCGGTGAGGGCAAGTCACAAATCGGCGCTGTGCTTGGCTGCATCTTCGGCTCCAATATGAAGGACGGCAGCATCGGAAAAATTTCTGAGAACCGTTTTGCCCGGGCTGATCTGGAGCACATCCTGTTATGCGTGGATGATGATATGCGGATGGAGGCATTGCGGCAGACCAACTATGTCAAATCCATCGTCACCGCACAGGGCAAGATGGATTTGGAGCGCAAGGGTAAGCAGAGCTATCAGGGCTGGATGT